>NZ_JAOWHJ010000022.1:0-715 GCF_030332695.1 Citrobacter sp. Cpo089
GGCATATCCCATTGCAGATTATTTCCCTGCATCCATATCGCAGTGCATCCGGGTCCAGCCCTTATAGCCCACCACTTCCGGTTCTTTGTCCGGCAGGTTTTGATAGTTGGCCTTATAACCTTCCGTTAAATGGGCTAAAGATGCTTTCATAAACACCACCGTTCCCCAGGCGCGCCCTGGCGATTCAGGTCTCATATGGCCGTTCACATACTCGCCACCGGATTTATGCTTGCCAGGTCTGTAGAGATAATAGGTATCATCAAAGTATTGATAATCTATACCCGGACCACCCGGCGCCAGACGCGGGTCGTCAAAAGGGTATGAGCTCAGATATAAATGCCCCTTCGCCGTGGTAATAAATGCCTGATTATTAACTACCACCACTCTTTTTATTTCTTTTCCTTCAGGTCTGTCACGCATAACACCATCTGAGTTTCTCTCCAGTGCCGGGAAAGGAGCCATATATTTTGCAACCTGCCACGTTTGTCCGTAATCTTTAGATATTTTATATGCCCCTGGCTCCCACTCAGGCACAAGTATGTACTGTTCTGAGGGATGGATAAACTCACCCGAGAATACCCTATAGATTGGATTGCCATAAATTGATTTGTGGATCTTTCTTTTTATGTCATGGTAAACAACATATCCTTCACAATCATAACCGATCAACTCCAGGTAGCGATTATCATCAAACCGGTAAATTACCTGTGAGGGT
>NZ_JAOWHJ010000023.1:0-50522 GCF_030332695.1 Citrobacter sp. Cpo089
TGAAAACCGCCGGATGCGGCGTGCCGCCTTATCCGGCCTGCAGGGGCCGGGCTGAACGTATTTTGTAGGCCTGATAAGCGTAGCGCATCAGGCAACGCGTCTGCACACTGCCGGATGCGGCGTATCGCCTTATCCGGCCTACAAAAGCTAGTCCTGCTACCCTCGTACGAGGTTGAGTAACGGGTACGGTCGTCCGAGATCGTCCACCTCTGTACGTCCCGTCACGCTAAATCCCATCTTCTTATAGAATCCAACCGCCTGCTCATTCTGCTCGTTAACATTGGTTGTTAGCGTTGAACTCATTGATAAAGCATGTTCAATCAGCAGTTTACCAGCGCCACTACCACGCACATCCGGATCGACAAACAAAGCATCTATATGCTGGTCGGTCAGGAGCATAAAGGCGACGGGCTCATCCTGTTCTGTCACTGCAACCCACAGAGGGGCTTCTGGTAAAAATGAACGTACCAGCTCCTCCAGCTCAATCCGATAATCCGCAGAGAGGAAATGGTGCGTGGCATCTACTGAGCGACACCAAATAGAAACTAACTTATCTCCTTCGTCCTGACGCGAACGACGAATGGTAAGGTTCATAGCATTCTCCTTTTTTTCTTTACTGCACTATTCTACAGCAAGGAGCCGTGAAACTTTCTCAACTTGAGGATGCAGGCTCGACATTCGCATGATTCCTGGGTATCTTCAGCTATCTGGATGTCTAAACGTTTAAACGTATGTTGTGAGGTTATCAGGTTATGCCAATTCGCGTGCAGGACGAGCTACCCGCCGTCAATTTTTTGCGTGAGGAAAACGTCTTCGTGATGACGACATCCCGCGCTTCCGGTCAGGAAATTCGTCCACTGAAGGTGCTCATCCTCAACCTGATGCCCAAGAAGATTGAAACGGAAAACCAGTTCCTGCGCTTACTGTCTAACTCACCGCTGCAGGTTGATGTTCAGCTATTGCGCATCGATGCCCGCGAGTCACGCAACACCCCAACGGAGCATCTGAATAACTTCTACTGTAATTTCGAGGATATCTGCGATCAGAACTTTGACGGGTTGATCGTGACCGGCGCGCCGTTGGGCCTGGTTGAATTTAATGATGTGGCTTACTGGCCGCAGATTAAGCAAGTGCTTGAATGGGCCAAAGATCACGTTACCTCGACGCTATTTGTCTGTTGGGCGGTGCAGGCCGCGTTGAATATCCTGTACGGAATTCCCAAGCAAACCCGCACGGACAAACTCTCAGGCGTCTATGAGCACCATATTCTGCACCCTCATGCGCTTCTGACGCGTGGATTCGATGATGCGTTCCTGGCCCCGCATTCCCGCTATGCTGATTTCCCTGCAGCGCTTATTCGCGACTACACCGATCTCGAGATCTTTGCTGAAACCGAAGAGGGAGATGCCTACCTGTTTGCCAGCAAAGACAAACGTATCGCCTTCGTGACGGGTCATCCTGAGTATGACGACCATACACTCGGCAGCGAATATTTTCGTGACGTCGAAGCGGGCTTATCGCCGGAAGTACCCTATAACTATTTCCCGAAAGATGACCCGCAAAACAAACCGCGGGCAACCTGGCGTAGCCACGGTAATTTGTTGTTTACCAACTGGCTCAACTATTACGTCTACCAGATCACGCCATATGATCTGCGTCACATGAATCCAACGCTGGATTAATCTTCTGTAGCAGACGATCCTTAAGCGTTTCAGCATATTGAATCAGGCACCCTCGGGTGCCTTTTTTATTTCCGAAACGCACCTCATCGTGTAATTAAATTTTATTTATATTGTTATCAATAGGTTAATTGATAATTAAATTAAAAATGGAAATTGTTTTTGATTTTGAAATTTAAATGAGTAGTCTTAGTTGTGCTGAACGAAAAGCGCACAACGATCCTTCGTTCGCATTGGGGATGTGTTTGGATCAATGACGAGGAACTACGCAATGAATCAACAGGCAACGACAACCGATGAACTGGTCTTTACCAGGCCGCGTGGCGAACAGGAACAGCAAATTCTGACCGCTGAAGCTGTGGAGTTTCTGACTGAACTGGTGACAAGATTTACGCCAAAACGGAATAAACTTCTGGCTGCACGTATCCAGCAGCAGCAGGATATTGATGACGGTAAGTTGCCTGATTTTATTTCGGAAACAGCTTCCATTCGTGAAGGTAACTGGAAAATTCGCGGAATTCCTGATGATTTACTGGATCGCCGCGTAGAGATCACCGGACCCGTTGAGCGCAAGATGGTCATCAACGCGCTGAACGCGAACGTCAAAGTCTTTATGGCTGACTTCGAAGATTCACTGGCTCCTGAGTGGAGCAAAGTTATCGACGGGCAGATCAACCTGCGCGATGCGGTCAATGGCACCATTAGCTACACCAACGAAGCGGGTAAAATTTATCAGCTCAAGCCTAATCCGGCTCTGTTGGTATGTCGCGTTCGTGGTCTGCATCTGCCGGAAAAACACGTCACCTGGCGTGGCGAATCTATCCCGGGCAGCCTGTTCGACTTTGCCCTCTATTTCTTCCACAACTACAAAACGTTGCTGGCGAAAGGCAGTGGCCCTTATTTCTATCTGCCAAAAACGCAGGCCTGGCAAGAAGCGGCATGGTGGAGCGAAGTGTTCAGCTATGCAGAGGACCGCTTTAACCTGCCGCGCGGCACCATTAAAGCGACCCTGCTGATTGAAACGCTGCCTGCCGTCTTCCAGATGGACGAAATTCTGCACGCCCTGCGTGACCACATTGTGGGTCTGAACTGCGGTCGTTGGGACTACATTTTTAGCTATATCAAAACACTGAAGAACCACCCGGATCGCGTGCTGCCGGACCGTCAGGTGGTGACGATGGATAAACCATTCCTCAGCGCCTATTCGCGTCTGCTGATTAAAACCTGTCATAAACGTGGCGCATTCGCGATGGGCGGCATGGCAGCGTTCATTCCCAGCAAAGATGCGGAACGTAACAACCAGGTTTTGACCAAGGTAAAAGCGGACAAAGCACTGGAAGCGAATAACGGTCATGACGGCACATGGATTGCCCATCCGGGACTGGCCGATACCGCTATGGCGGTGTTCAACGACGTACTCGGTGAAAACAAAAATCAGCTGTTCGTGACCCGTGAAGAAGATGCCCCGATTACCGCAGAGCAACTGCTGGCACCTTGTGAAGGTGAGCGTACTGAAGAAGGCATGCGCGCCAATATCCGTGTCGCGGTGCAGTACATCGAAGCGTGGATCTCCGGTAACGGCTGCGTACCGATTTACGGTCTGATGGAAGACGCGGCCACCGCCGAAATCTCCCGTACCTCCATCTGGCAGTGGATCCACCACGAGAAGACGCTCAGCAACGGCAAGCCGGTTACCAAACCGCTGTTCCGTCAGATGCTGGCCGAAGAGATGCTGGTGATCCAGGACGAGCTGGGCGAACACCGCTACAGCAGCGGGCGTTTTGACGATGCTGCGCGCCTGATGGAGCAAATCACTACCTCTGATGAACTGATCGATTTCTTGACCCTGCCAGGCTACCGCCTGCTGGCGTAATTCACCACATAACAATATGGAGCATCTGCACATGAAAACCCGTACTCAACAAATCGAAGAATTACAGAAAGAATGGACTCAACCGCGCTGGGAAGGCATCACCCGTCCATATAGCGCGGAGGAAGTGGTGAAATTACGTGGCTCGGTCAACCCGGAATGCACGCTGGCGCAGCTTGGCGCGGCGAAAATGTGGCGTCTGTTGCACGGCGAATCGAAGAAAGGTTATATCAACAGCCTCGGCGCGCTGACCGGCGGTCAGGCGCTGCAGCAGGCGAAGGCCGGTATTGAAGCGGTCTACCTTTCAGGCTGGCAGGTGGCGGCAGATGCCAACCTGGCATCCAGCATGTACCCGGACCAATCGCTGTATCCGGCGAACTCCGTCCCGGCGGTGGTGGATCGGATCAACAACACATTCCGTCGCGCCGATCAGATCCAATGGTCAACCGGTATTGAGCCGAACGATCCTCGCTATGTCGATTACTTCCTGCCGATCGTTGCCGATGCGGAAGCAGGGTTTGGCGGCGTACTGAACGCGTTTGAACTGATGAAATCGATGATTGAGGCTGGTGCAGCGGCCGTTCACTTCGAAGATCAGCTCGCATCGGTGAAAAAATGTGGTCACATGGGCGGCAAAGTGCTGGTTCCGACTCAGGAAGCTATCCAGAAACTGGTGGCCGCCCGTCTGGCAGCCGACGTCATGGGTGTGCCGACGCTGGTGATTGCACGTACCGATGCTGACGCAGCCGATCTGATTACGTCTGATTGCGACCCATACGACAGCGAGTTCATCACTGGCGAACGTACCAGCGAAGGGTTCTACCGTACGCATGCGGGTATTGAGCAGGCGATCAGTCGTGGCCTGGCCTACGCACCGTATGCGGATCTGGTGTGGTGTGAAACCTCCACGCCGGACCTTGAGCTGGCGAAGCGATTTGCCGATGCGATCCATGCGAAATACCCTGGCAAACTGCTGGCTTACAACTGTTCGCCGTCGTTTAACTGGCAGAAAAACCTGGATGACAAAACCATCGCCAGCTTCCAGCAGCAGCTGTCGGATATGGGTTACAAATACCAGTTCATTACCCTGGCGGGTATCCACAGCATGTGGTTCAACATGTTCGACCTCGCGCACTCCTATGCGCAGGGTGAAGGCATGCGCCACTATGTTGAGAAGGTTCAGCAGCCAGAATTTGCGGCAGCTAAAGACGGTTACACCTTCGTCTCCCATCAGCAGGAAGTGGGCACAGGTTACTTCGATAAAGTCACCACCATCATTCAGGGCGGAGCTTCCTCGGTGACCGCGCTGACCGGCTCGACCGAAGAATCGCAGTTTTGATTAATGCCCGGTGGCGCTGCGCTTACCGGGCCTACGAAGGGATGTAGGCCGGATAAGCGAACGCGCCATCCGGCATGACGTTGTGCCGGATGGGAGACATTGATGACGCGTGGCCTGGAATTACTGATTGCTCAGACTATTTTGCAAGGTTTCGACGCCCAGTACGGGCGTTTTCTGGAAGTCACCTCCGGCGCGCAGCAGCGTTTTGAACATGCTGACTGGCATGCGGTTCAACAGGCGATGAAAAGCCGTATTCACCTTTACGATCATCACGTGGGTCTGGTGGTGGAGCAGTTGCGCTGCATTACTGACGGCAAAAGTACCGACGCGGATTTTTTACTTCGCGTGAAAGAGCATTACACCCGGCTACTGCCGGATTACCCGCGCTTCGAGATTGCGGAGAGTTTCTTTAACTCCGTTTACTGTCGGTTATTTGACCACCGCTCGCTGACTCCCGAGCGGCTGTTTATTTTCAGTTCTCAGCCAGAGCGCCGTTTTCGCACGATCCCACGTCCGCTGGCGAAAGACTTTTTTCCGGATACCGGCTGGGAGTGGCTGCTGACACGCGTCCTTAGCGATCTGCCCCTGCGTCTGCCGTGGCAGAACAAACATCGTGATATCCACTACATCATCGAACACCTGACCGAAACCCTGGGAGCGGATGTGTTGTCGGGTTGCCATTTACAGGTGGCGAACGAACTGTTTTATCGCAATAAGGCTGCCTGGCTGGTCGGTAAGTTGATTACTCCTTCGGGGACGCTACCGTTTTTACTGCCAATCCACCGGACTGATGAAGGCGAATTGTTTGTCGATACCTGTCTGACCACGACGGCGGAGGCGAGTATTGTGTTTGGCTTCGCCCGCTCCTATTTTATGGTTTACGCCCCTTTGCCCGCAGCGCTGGTGGAGTGGCTGCGCGAGATCCTGCCCGGTAAAACCACCGCCGAACTGTACATGGCGATTGGCTGTCAGAAACACGCGAAGACCGAAAGTTACCGCGAATATCTGCTCTATCTTGCCCATTGCGATGAGCAGTTTATTGAAGCGCCTGGGATCCGCGGCATGGTGATGTTGGTGTTTACGCTGCCGGGTTTTGACCGGGTGTTTAAAATCATCAAAGACAAATTTGCCCCGCAAAAAGAGATGTCTGCCGCCCACGTCCGCGCCTGCTATCAACTGGTCAAAGAACACGATCGTGTTGGGCGGATGGCTGACACCCAGGAATTCGAGAATTTTGTGCTGGAGAAACGGCAAATCGATCCGGCGCTGATGGCGCTGTTATTGCAGGAAGCCCCGGAAAAAATTACCGATCTCGGCGATCAGATCGTCATTCGCCATCTGTATATTGAACGACGGATGGTGCCGCTGAATATCTGGCTGGAGCAGGTCGAAGGTCAGCAACTGCGCGATGCCATTGAAGAGTACGGCAACGCCATTCGTCAGTTGGCCGCCGCCAATATTTTCCCCGGCGATATGCTGTTTAAGAACTTCGGCGTGACCCGTCACGGGCGCGTGGTGTTCTACGACTACGATGAAATCTGCTACATGACGGAGGTGAATTTCCGCCATATCCCGCCGCCACGCTACCCGGAAGATGAGATGAGCGCTGAGCCGTGGTACAGCGTATCGCCGGGAGATGTCTTCCCGGAAGAGTTTCGTCACTGGCTATGTGCCGACCCGCGTATAGGGCCGCTATTTGAAGAGATGCACGCTGACCTGTTCAGCGCTGACTACTGGCGCGGCCTACAGACGCGCATCAAAAACGGTCACGTGGAAGATGTTTACGCCTACCGGCGTCGGCAACGGTTCAGCGTACGTTATGAAACCGACCGTAGGCCGGATAAGGCGCTTGCGCCGCCATCCGGCAATGTGCGCCGTGCCTGATGCGCTACGCTTATCAGGCCTACAAATCTGCACTAACCCTGGACAGTAGGCCGGGTTAGGCGTAGCCGCTACCCGGCAACCCCATCTTAGCGAAATCCACCGTACGCCAGCGTCACTTCTTTCGCCGCTTTGATCGCCATGGCGCCAAACTCGGTCACGCGATCGTCGGTAATACGCGAAATGGGTCCGGAGATGGAAATCGCAGCAAACGGCTCTCGGTGCTCGTCATAAATGCACGACGCCACGCAGCGTAGACCCAGCGCATGTTCCTCATCATCAAAGGAATAGCCGCGCTTGCGCGTCTGGGCCAAATCCTCTTTCAGATGCACTGGTGACACCAGCGTGGCGTGTGTATAAGCATGCAGGCCTTTGCGGTGCAGCAGGCCAGTCACTTGTTCTTCGCTCAGTTGGGATAAAAACGCCTTACCCGCACCGGAGGCGTGCATCGGCAGCTTGCCGCCGATAGGCGCGGACATGCGCATCAGTTGGGTGCACTGCACCTGGTCGATAATAATGGCCTGATGATCGCTTTGATCCAGCACGGCCAGGTTTACCGTCTCACCGGAATCTTCCATCAGCTTGCGCAGGATCGGATGCACAATCGCCAGCAGATTACGGCTTTGCAAAAAGCTGCTGCCGACGATGAACGCATGCGCACCTACGGCCCAGTGGCCTAATTCACCCACCTGACGGACAAAACCCTGCTGCTGCATGGTGGTCAGCAAACGGTGAGTCGTGGAGTTTGGCAGGCCAGCCTGCTGCGCCAGCTCGGTCAGCGCCACGCTGCCGTTCGATTCCGCAATCCACTCCAGCAGCTTCAGGCCGCGGGTCAGAGACTGAACCTGCCCGGTTGCAGGTGCAGTAGCGGCGGCGGGTTTTCTACCGCGTTTCGCGGGGACAGTGGCTACCATGGCAGACTCCTTTTCTGTATCGTGGAAATCATTTTCGTTTTATTCAATTATAATGCAAGAATTCCTGTACTGATCGGATGAGTGAAGCTGAACATGTCTCATGTTGGCCGTTGTTCTCTTTTCCGCCTCTCAGGTTTGTGCCAGTATGGCCTGTTGAGTTTTTTTCGGTCTGGTTGAGCGTTGTCGGGAGCGAGTGTGAGCAGCAAAGTAGAACAATTACGTCAGCAGTTAAATGAACGTATTCTGGTGCTGGACGGCGGTATGGGCACCATGATCCAGGGATATCGTCTGAGCGAAGAGGATTTCCGCGGCGAACGCTTTGCCGACTGGCCGTGTGATCTGAAAGGCAACAACGACCTGTTGGTGCTCAGCAAACCGGAGGTGATTGCCGCCATCCATAACGCCTACTTTGAGGCGGGCGCGGATATCATCGAAACCAACACCTTTAACTCGACGACTATCGCCATGGCGGATTACCAGATGGAATCCCTGTCGGCGGAAATCAACTTTGCGGCAGCCAAACTGGCGCGTGCGGCGGCTGACGAATGGACGGCGCGCACGCCGGAAAAACCGCGCTACGTCGCGGGCGTGCTCGGCCCAACGAACCGTACGGCGTCTATCTCGCCTGATGTTAACGACCCGGCTTACCGCAACATTACCTTTGATCAGCTGGTGGCCGCCTACCGTGAATCCACCAAAGCGCTGGTGGAAGGAGGCAGTGACCTGATCCTGATTGAAACCGTCTTCGATACTCTGAACGCCAAAGCCGCTATTTTCGCGGTTAAAACTGAATTCGAAGCGCTGGGCGTTGAGCTGCCGATTATGCTCTCCGGCACCATCACCGACGCTTCCGGCCGTACGCTTTCCGGCCAGACTACCGAAGCATTCTACAACTCCCTGCGCCACGCCGATGCGCTGACCTTCGGTCTGAACTGCGCGTTAGGTCCGGACGAGCTGCGCCAGTACGTGCAGGAACTGTCACGCATTGCCGAATGCTATGTGACTGCGCACCCGAACGCCGGTCTGCCGAACGCCTTTGGTGAATACGATCTCGACGCCGATACCATGGCGACGCAGATTCGCGAGTGGGCTGAGGCCGGTTTCCTGAATATCGTCGGCGGCTGCTGCGGCACCACGCCGGAACATATCGCCGCCATGAGCCGCGCGGTGGATGGCTTACCGCCGCGCCGCTTGCCGGAAATCCCGGTTGCCTGCCGCCTTTCCGGCCTTGAGCCGCTGAACATCGGCGACGACAGCCTGTTTGTAAACGTCGGCGAGCGTACCAACGTCACCGGTTCGGCGAAGTTTAAACGCCTGATCAAAGAAGAGAAATACAGCGAAGCGCTGGACGTCGCCCGTCAGCAGGTGGAAAGCGGCGCGCAGATCATCGATATCAACATGGATGAGGGGATGCTCGATGCCGAAGCGGCAATGGTGCGTTTCCTCAACCTGATCGCCGGTGAGCCGGATATCGCCCGCGTGCCGATTATGATCGACTCCTCGAAATGGGACGTCATCGAGAAAGGCCTGAAGTGCATTCAGGGTAAAGGCATCGTTAACTCCATCTCGATGAAAGAGGGGGTTGAGACCTTTATCCATCATGCGAAGCTGCTGCGTCGCTACGGTGCCGCGGTGGTGGTGATGGCCTTTGACGAGCAAGGGCAGGCCGACACCCGCGCACGTAAAATCGAAATCTGCCGTCGGGCGTACAAAATTCTTACCGAAGAGGTGGGCTTCCCGCCGGAAGACATCATCTTCGACCCGAACATCTTTGCTGTCGCGACCGGTATTGATGAGCACAACAACTACGCGCAGGACTTTATCGGCGCGTGTGAAGACATCAAACGCGAACTGCCGCACGCGCTGATCTCCGGCGGCGTCTCTAACGTTTCATTCTCGTTCCGTGGCAACGACCCGGTACGTGAAGCCATTCACGCGGTATTCCTCTACTACGCCATTCGCAACGGCATGGACATGGGGATCGTCAACGCCGGACAGCTGGCAATTTATGACGACCTGCCCGCCGAGCTGCGCGATGCGGTTGAAGATGTGATCCTCAACCGTCGTGACGATGGCACCGAACGACTGCTGGAGCTGGCAGAGAAATATCGCGGCAGCAAAACTGACGATACGGCGAATGCCCAGATGGCGGAATGGCGCACCTGGGACGTGAAAAAACGCCTCGAATACTCGCTGGTGAAAGGCATTACCGAGTTTATTGAGCTGGATACTGAGGAAGCGCGCCAGCAGGCAGCGCGTCCGATCGAAGTTATTGAAGGACCGCTGATGGACGGCATGAACGTCGTTGGCGATCTGTTCGGCGAAGGCAAAATGTTCCTGCCGCAGGTGGTGAAATCCGCCCGCGTGATGAAGCAGGCGGTGGCGTACCTCGAACCGTACATTGAGGCCAGCAAAGAGAAAGGCTCCAGCAACGGTAAAATGGTCATCGCGACCGTGAAGGGCGATGTGCACGATATCGGCAAAAACATTGTTGGCGTGGTGCTGCAATGTAACAACTACGAAATCGTCGATCTTGGCGTGATGGTGCCAGCGGAGAAAATCCTCAGAACGGCGCGTGAAGTGAATGCCGACTTGATAGGCCTTTCCGGGCTGATTACCCCGTCGCTGGATGAAATGGTCAACGTGGCGAAAGAGATGGAGCGTCAGGGATTCACTATTCCGCTGCTGATTGGCGGTGCGACCACCTCAAAAGCGCACACGGCGGTGAAAATTGAGCAGAACTACAGCGGCCCGACGGTGTACGTGCAGAACGCCTCGCGTACCGTTGGCGTGGTGGCTGCGCTGCTCTCTGACACCCAGCGCGATGACTTTGTCGCCCGTACGCGTAAAGAGTACGAAACCGTGCGTATCCAGCATGCGCGTAAGAAACCGCGTACCCCGCCAGTAACGTTACAGGCTGCCCGCGACAACGATCTGGCCTTCGACTGGGAAAACTATACCCCGCCGGTGGCGCACCGTCTGGGCGTGCAGGAAGTGGAAGCTAGCATCGAAACTCTGCGCAATTACATCGACTGGACGCCGTTCTTTATGACCTGGTCGCTGGCCGGGAAATACCCGCGCATTCTTGAAGATGAGGTGGTGGGAGAAGAGGCGAAGCGCCTGTTCAAAGACGCCAACGACATGCTGGATAAACTCAGCGCTGAGAAGACCCTGAATCCGCGCGGCGTGGTGGGTTTATTCCCGGCCAACCGCGTGGGTGACGACATCGAGATTTACCGTGACGAGACGCGTACGCACGTCATCAACGTGAGTCATCATCTGCGCCAGCAGACGGAAAAAGTCGGTTTCGCCAACTACTGCCTGTCTGACTTTGTCGCGCCGAAATTGAGTGGCAAAGCGGATTACATCGGTGCTTTCGCGGTGACCGGTGGTCTGGAAGAAGATGCGCTGGCGGATGCCTTCGAAGCCCAGCACGACGACTACAACAAGATCATGGTGAAAGCGATCGCTGACCGTTTGGCGGAAGCGTTCGCAGAATATCTGCATGAGCGCGTGCGTAAAGTCTACTGGGGCTATGCGGCGAATGAGAATCTCAGTAACGAGGAGCTAATCCGCGAAAACTACCAGGGGATTCGCCCGGCACCGGGTTATCCGGCGTGTCCGGAACACACCGAAAAAGCCACCATCTGGGAGCTGCTGGATGTGGAAGCGCACACCGGGATGAAACTCACCGAATCTTTCGCCATGTGGCCAGGCGCGTCGGTCTCCGGCTGGTATTTCAGTCATCCGGACAGCAAGTACTACGCCGTGGCGCAAATCCAGCGCGATCAGGTTGAAGATTATGCCTTCCGTAAAGGCATGAGCGTGGCAGAAGTGGAGCGCTGGTTAGCGCCGAACCTCGGCTATGACGCCGACTGATTCACAAAACTGTCATCTTTCTTTACAACAAACAGGGCGCTCAATGAGTGCCCTGTCTCTTTATTACGTTTAAACCCTTATACTGAAAGGGGGCCGTTGCCGGATGGCGGCGTAAACGCCTTATCCGGTCTGCATAGGGATGATTTGTAGGCCTGATAAGCGAAGCGCCATCAGGCAAATGAGCCAAAATAAGGAGAACCTGATTCCGTGTTAACTCTGTTACACCTGCTTTCTGCCGTCGCGATGCTGGTTTGGGGTACGCATATTGTGCGTACCGGCGTGATGCGCGTCTTTGGCGCCCGCTTGCGTACCGTGCTCAGCCGTAGCGTTGAAAAGAAGCCGCTCGCCTTTTGTGCAGGTATCGGCGTAACGGCGCTGGTGCAAAGTAGCAACGCCACCACCATGCTGGTGACCTCGTTTGTTGCACAAGATCTCGTGGCGCTCACCCCTGCGCTGGTCATAGTGCTCGGCGCCGACGTGGGGACCGCGCTGATGGCGCGTATCCTGACCTTCGATCTCTCCTGGCTGTCGCCACTGCTGATTTTTATCGGCGTGATCTTCTTTCTCGGTCGTAAGCAGTCCCGCGTGGGGCAACTGGGGCGGGTTGGTATTGGACTGGGGTTGATTTTGCTGGCGCTGGAGCTGATTGTGCAGGCGGTAACGCCGATCACCCAGGCGAATGGGGTACAGGTTATTTTTGCCTCGCTCACCGGCGATATTATGCTCGATGCGCTGATTGGCGCCATGTTTGCGATTATCAGTTACTCCAGCCTGGCGGCGGTGCTGCTGACGGCCACGCTGACCGCGGCAGGTATTATCTCGTTCCCGGTGGCGTTGTGTCTGGTGATTGGTGCCAACCTCGGGTCCGGCCTGCTGGCGATGTTGAATAACAGCGCCGCTAACGCCGCAGCACGTCGTGTGGCGCTCGGTAGCCTGCTGTTTAAGCTGGTGGGGAGCCTGATTATCCTGCCGTTTGTTCATCCGCTGGCCAATCTGATGGATGAACTGCCGCTGCCGAAATCTGAACTGGTTATCTACTTCCACGTCTTCTACAACCTGGTGCGCTGCGTGGCGATGGTGCCGTTCGCCGAACCGATGGCGCGTTTTTGTAAGCGCATCATCCGCGATGAGCCGGAGCTGGATGCACATCTTAAACCCAAACATCTGGACGTCAGCGCGCTGGATACGCCGACGCTCGCTCTGGCCAATGCCGCCCGTGAAGCCCTGCGTATCGGCGACGCGATGGAGCAGATGATGGACGGGCTGAAGAAGGTGATGCATGGCGAGCCGCGTGAAGAAAAAGAGCTGCGCAGGATGGCGGACGACATTAACGTGCTGTACACGGCAATTAAGCTCTATCTGGCGCGGATGCCAAAGGATGAGCTGGCGGAAGAGGAATCGCGCCGTTGGGCGGAGATTATCGAAATGTCGCTCAACCTTGAGCAGGCTTCCGATATTGTCGAACGTATGGGCAGCGAGATAGCCGATAAGTCGCTGGCCGCCCGCCGGGCATTCTCTGTCGAAGGGCTGAAAGAACTGGATGCGCTCTACGATCAGTTGCTCAGCAATCTGCAGCTGGCGATGTCGGTGTTCTTCTCAGGAGATGTGACCAGTGCCCGTCGTCTGCGCCGCAGCAAGCACCGCTTCCGTATTCTCAATCGTCGTTATTCGCATGCGCACGTTGACCGTCTGCATCAGCAGAACGTGCAGAGCATCGAGACCAGCTCGTTGCACCTGGCGCTGTTGGGCGATATGCAGCGTCTGAACTCGCTGTTTTGCTCCGTGGCTTACAGCGTGCTGGAACAGCCGGATGAAGACGATGGGCGGGATGATTTTTGAGTGAGGTGAAGCGGTAGGCCGGATAAGGCATTTATCCCGCCATCCGGCAATGTTGTCGTTTACTTTGTAGGCCGGATAAGGCGAAGCCGTATCCGGCATCAGACAATAAATCAACTAAAAGCAGTGGCCTGCTTCAACGGCAGCCGCCTCTTCACCCGCTTTGAAGATATACGTGGTGTTCGGGCCGCCAAGCACGGATTGACCGTTACTCACTTTGATCCAGTTACCTTCCGGCAAGCCAATCACCGTCAGCTCTGGTGCCACAACCAGCAGCTCGCGGATACGCTGTTCACGCGTTTCGCCTTTGTGGCCTTCCGGCAGCGCGTTGGTGAAGTGTGGGTTAATTTGCAGCGGGAACAGACCGAGCGCATCAAAGCCTTTTGGATTAACAATCGGCATGTCGTTGGTGGTGCGGATGGTCTGGCAGGCGAGGTTGGAACCTGCGCTCCAGCCAATGTACAGCGCACCGCGTTTGACGACATCCACAATCGGCGCCAGCAGTCCGCGTTCGCGGCTTTCTTTCAGTAACTGGAAGGTATTACCCCCGCCGACAATCACCAGCTCTGCGTTTTCAATAGCGGCAATCGGGTCGGCAACGGTATGAATACCCGTAACGTTGACGCCCATTGGCGCAAAGATGGCTGCCGTTTTCGCCGTGTACTCATCCCAGGTTTGCGTCACGCCAGCGAACGGAATAAACACCGCCGTACGGCGACCATTCAGTTGTTCAGCAATCAGCGGCAGCGCATGTTCCATCCAGCCTTTGCCCGGCAGCGTCGAGTTACTCAATAAAAGCAGTTCCATCATTTCTCCATGTAATCAGAAAATTACAAACCGCGCTAATGCTACCACTATCAGGCTAACGCCTTACTGATATGGCTCACGATGTTGGAAGGGGGAGATAGAAGCTGAGGCTATTTTTTAAGTGTCAATTCAATACCGAGCACCTTCATCACTGCAAGTGTGGTTTTCAGCGTCGGGTTACCTTTCTCACTAAAAGAGCGATAAAGCTGCTCGCGGGATAATCCCGTTTCTGCTGCGATGTTCGCCATACCCTTAGCACGAGCCACCACGCCCAGTGCTTTTGCAATGTATGCTGCATCACCTGTTTCGAGGGCATCGGCCATAAACACGGCAATTTCTTCATCATCAACCAGCGCAGTCGCGGGATCGTAGTGAGTAAGTTTATTCATGGCGGAAGACCTCCTGATAATCCAGTGAACGGGCAAGCATTTTTGCAAGAGTAATATCGTTGGCTTGTGAGCTTTTATCGCCCCCACATAACAAAATGATGATGCGGCAGCCTTGCTGTTTAAAGTAAATCCTGTAGCCAGGACCGTAAGAAATGCGCATTTCGCTGACGCCTTCCCCAACAGGTTTTACATCACCAGATAAACCATTAGCCAAACGAAAAAGGCGTGTGGCAATGAGCGTTTTAGCTCTCCTGTCCCGTAGGTTTTGCTCCCAACGCCGGAAAACCATTGTCTGAAGAATTTCCATGATGACGTTCCATGTATTTTATAAACTACATTATGAATTGACAAGTTGAGACTAGAGAGTAAAAAAATGGGGAGTAAGGGGAAATGCTTGCTGGAGGAAACAGGAAAGTGTCTCGCAATAATACGTAGTTTTTCAGGATGCTGCGGTTGATACGAGAATCGATGATAGGGGATAGGGGGGCTTTGTGCCAGGCGCGGAAGCTATATGTCCACTAGAATATGACAGATTCATGCATGGTGATTCACCACTACACGTAGTTGCCGTTTTAGCAGGGTTTTATCCTGGAAAGAATAAAATCCACTCGCTCTTCTACAGAAGCACATGGTAATTCAATCAACTGATAGTCATACATACGGTATGTTTTTACCATTGCGTGATATGTCGCGATGGCAACATCGAAAGATTGTTTGCGCTCTGTGTCCTGTACATATATTTCACGCCAGGGTGGTGCAATAAATACGATTCGGTTATAGCGAAATTTCTCGATGGCGTTTTCCAGATGCCTCGGTATGGTAAGTTCAGAAAGACGTAAATAACCTACAACATCAGGAACACCACGATCAAAGAAGCAGGGTTGTGTATGCCCTTCCGCTTCATGCCACGAACGCATTTCCCAGGATAGCATCAGATCTGCAAATGCAGTCTGGTTGGCCCACGGTAATGCATCGCCGCCGATGTTAACCTGGTCTTGGATCACACCTCTTCCAGCTTCTTTAGAACACCAAAACCCTCGTTTTATAATCGTATCAATTATCGTGCTTTTGCCTGACCCTGGGCCACCAGTCAGAATGAATCGATGCTGAAACGCTGAAGACATTGAACTCTCCCAAACCTTCTTGGACGCGATGATTTAGCAATTGATGGCGTACTTTTTGCGTATCGTCATATTACCTGCTGATGGCATGACTAACTACGTTTTATCCCCATTTTAATGTCCGCTATTCTCTCATTTCACAGGCCGATCTACTTTATTTCTCACTCGCCGAGGCGTTCCGCCATCTTGATTGTAGCCATCTCACTACTGAAGAAAATCTGGCGCTATCGTTTGGCTGTGAAGAGGCGCTGGCAGGGTTGTACCAGACGCTGAATTTTATGGGCGAAAGCCTGCTGACCATGGGGGGGGAAGGTCAGGAACATTTTGCGTATGAGAGCATATGCCAGTTAGGACACAGTCTGGTCAACATCAGCCAATTGATTCCCGCGCTGGCGCAGTTGGAAGCGAAAGCTGACCAGCAACTGTTCGCTGTTGCATAGTACCTAAAATAGACAGAGCGC
Source organism: Citrobacter sp. Cpo089 (assembly GCF_030332695.1). Lineage (NCBI taxonomy): Bacteria > Pseudomonadati > Pseudomonadota > Gammaproteobacteria > Enterobacterales > Enterobacteriaceae > Citrobacter > Citrobacter sp. Cpo089. The sequence goes on from NZ_JAOWHJ010000023.1 coordinate 16,177, forward strand.
CCATCCCTGGCGCTCTGTTCCTGCTTCTTTACCCCGCCCGCGCAAATTCTGCCGCTTCGGCGATTAGCGCGTCATCCGGGCGTACGCCGGTGTACATGGCGAACTGCTCTACGGCCTGTAAGGCAATCACCTCTGCACCGCTGATGGTCTTTTTACCTAATTGCTGTGCCAGTTTGATTACCGGTGTTTCCGGCGGCAGGGCGACGACGTCAAACACCACGCTGGCGGCAGCGACTATCGCTTCGCTGTAGGCCAGTTCATCGCTCTCTTTACCGCCAGCCATGCCGACGGGCGTCACGTTGACCAGAATATCGCAGGTAATCCCTTCCGGCTGCGGTTGCCACTGGAAACCGTACTGTTTTGCCAGCGCCGGACCGCTCTCCCGGTTACGGGCGGCGACGATCACATCGCGAAAACCGGCATCGCGAAATGCAGCAATGACAGCTTTACCCATTCCACCGCTGCCGCGGATCATGACGCGTGCGTGGTTATCAAGCTGGTGGCTGGTAATCAGGCTTTTTACCGCAATGTAGTCGGTGTTAAACCCTGTCAGCGTACCGTTGTCATTGACAATGGTGTTGACGGAATCAATGACTTTTGCGGAAGGATCGATGGCATCCAGAAACGGCATGCAACTCTCTTTAAACGGCATAGAGACCGCACAGCCGCGAATCCCGAGTGCGCGAACGCCTTTCACTGCGGCCTCAATATCCTGCGTAGTAAAGGCTTTGTAGATAAAATTTAACCCTAACTTTTCATACAGATAGTTATGAAAGCGTGTGCCAAAGTTGCCGGGGCGACCGGCAAGCGACATGCACAACTGGGTGTCGCGGTTAATCATGTTAAATCTCCTCGGCGTGAGACAATATGTACTGTTCGGCTTCCTGCGACCAGATCCCCTGATGACGCTCCAGGATATCGCGCAAGGCCGGATCGTCAATCTGGGTGAGCGCAGTTAACGGCAATGCTTTTCCGGTGTAAACCAGTTTTTTACCCCCACCGACTTGCGGCAGTTCCAGCGTTGTTTCACCTGCCGCATTCAATCCCAGAATGTGCGTCACCACTTTTGCCGCCTGAACTTTCTTCTCTTCGATCAGTTTTACCGCCGCGCGCATGTCGTCGGTATTGCCGCCAGATGTCCCAACATAATGGGTGAAGGCATAGTGCACGTCGTAGAAGTTAATCGGCGCGCTAAACTGCTTATCCTGCGGACCGGCAAAGAAGTTCATGCAACCATCCGCAGCCAGCAAAGAAGAGGCCAGCGTGACCAGCTGTTCATTGGGCACAAACACAAAGATGTCATCAAACCCGTGCCCGCCGCTCAGCGCCATCAAGCTGTCATAACTCGCATCCTGCGCGTGGAGATAATGGATCAACGTTTGTGGTTCTGATGGATAGTGCTTGCGGGCGTAGCTCAGCTTGTCGTTATTGGTGTCGGTCACCACCAGCAGCGCTGGGTTAACCGGACCATGCAGCGCGTAGTCGATCGCCAGTAGTCCCATCGGCCCGGTGCCGCCGAGTATCAGTGTACGCCCCTGCGGACGAATGCCCATCTTGTGGTTATAAGTACCTTCCTGTAGGTGATAGTTGGCGTTGAATGCGCCAATCACGCAGGACAGCGGCTCAACCAGCGAGCCTTCAAAATAGGTTTCACCTTCGTAGGCCAACAGGCAGTCCTGCTCCATGACTTCATCAGGAATGATAACGTGCGTGGCTTCACCGCCTACCCACGGGAAGGAGTAGCCGGGGCAGTCCGGGCGATCCGGCAGTTGCAGGTTAGCCTGAATGACATAGCGCTGGCCGGGCTGAAACTTATGCTGCCATTTTTTCCCCACGGCAATAATATCGCCGCAAAACTCGTGACCGATGATGATCGGGTTGGTGGCCACATCGTCCGGCACCTTTTTGTGGTTCTCGCCCTGGTTAGCCTCTTTCCAGGAGGAAAGGCACAGGCTGTCGGTTACGACTGAGGCCAGAATTTCATCGTCCTGCATTTCAGGAAGATCGAAGGTTTCCAGGCGCAGATCGCGTTTACCATAAAGGCGTAAAGCTGTTGTTGTTTGCATTGTTACCACCTCTTCCTCTTTCGAGGACTATTTGTTGAAGTTGCCCCGGCATTGCCGGAGCGAAAAAATCAGGACAGGAAGCCCAGCGCGTTACCGATAATCCCCAGCGCAAACAGGGCGAAGATCAGCCATACCGGATTAATTTTCTTGTTAAGCAGACGCACCATCAGCAGCGTCAGACCCAGCGCCAGCAGGCCGGGGCAGAGTTGGTCGAGAATGTTCTGCACGGTCATGGTGACGGTGGTGCCGTCTGCGCCAGGCGTTTGCGATACCACCAGCGGCACGTTGATGCTGGTCCATTTGGTGACCAACACCCCCATGACAAACAGGCCGAGAATCGATGCGCCTTCGGTCAGTTTCTGCAGCAGGTTGCCGCCCATGTCGCTGACGATATTGACCCCTTTACGAAAGCCAAGTTGTAAGCCGTACCACTTCATGGCAAGACGTACTGCATTGAAAATAAAGAAGAATAATAGTGGGCCGAGAATGTTTCCGGACAGCGCCAGCGATGCGCCGAGCGCGGCGGTAATCGGGCGCAATGTTCCCCAGACCAACGGGTCGCCAACACCGGCCAGCGGGCCCATCAGCCCAACTTTGATGCCGTTGATGGCGCCGTCGTCAATTTCCGCACCATTGGCGCGAGCTTCTTCCATCGCGGCGGTCACGCCAATCACCGGGCCGCACACGGCAGGCGTGGTGTTGAAAAACACCAGGTGGCGTTTGAGTGCTGCAACCTGGTCCTCTTTCAGCGGATACAGGCGCTTGATGGCAGGGATCATGTCGTAGCAAAAGCCCAGCCCATGAATGCGTTCAAAGTTAAATGACGCCTGTTGCAGGTTGGAGCGAACAAACATGCTAAACAGGTCGGATTTGGTTAGTTTTTTCTGTTCCATGGCTGGCTCCATTAGTCATCAAGCTGATCGAGAGCTTGAGAAGAGGCGGGTTGCGCCTGCGGTTCGGCTTTACGCCACTGTGGGTTCAACTGGATGTAGACCAGCGCGATAATCACGCCAACCCCACCGAAAGCCAGCAGGCTCAAATCGAGATACCCCCCAGCGATAAACCCGAGGAAAAAGAAGGGCATCAGGTACTTCACGCCCATCATGCGCAGCACCATGGCGTAGCCGACCACCACGATAAAGCCACCGGCAATCTGCAATCCGCGGGTGACGAATTCCGGAATGGCGTTGAGCATATTGCTGACCATATCGGCGCTGACAAACAGCGAGACGATTAATGCAGGAATGGCAACGCGCAGCGCCTGTACGCCGAGAGCGGAAACGTGCAGCATGTCGATGGTGCGAAAGCGGGCGTCTTCGGCTGCTTTATCCGCCGCGTGCTGGAACACCACGGTGATGGTACGGGCAAAGACAGTTAGTACCTGACCTGCCGCCGCGACTGGCAGGGCGATGGCGATACCGGTAGCAATGCTTTGCTGACCGACGATAACCAGAATGGCGGAGATAATACTGGCGAGCGCCGAATCGGGAGACTGCGCTGCGCCGACGTTCATCCAACCAAGAGCGATTAACTCCAGCGTGCCGCCGAGCATAATCCCGGTTTTTAAATCACCAAGGATCAGGCCGATAACGGTACAAGCAATTAGCGGACGGTGGGTCTGGAACTCATCCAGCACGCTGCCCATTCCGGCAATACAGGAAAATAGGAATATGGCGATAATTTGTAGGGTACTTATTTCCATAATATGTCACCTTGTGAGTGTGATCGTCCCTGCCTGTTAAAGCATAAGAACACAGGCATTTTTATTTATTCAGCGAACGATTGTTCTTCTATTTTTTCGAGAATATTAATAGATGGATCGGATGCGACGACGCGTAAATCCAGCGTGACACCCAGTTTAGCTAATTCTCGAAACGCATTAATGTCGTCACTGTCTAAAGAAACGGCTTTAGTTAATTGTTTTTTACCCGGTCGCCAGGCCATGCCGCCAATATTTAACGTGGCGATTTTCACGCCTTGCTTGACCATTGCTAATGCATCCTGTGGGCGGGTAAACAGATAAAAAACGGTTTCGTTCTGGTATTGCGGATTATGGTAAACCGCGACCGCCTTTTCGATATTAACGACGTTCACTTTTATTCCCGGTGGGGCGGCCTGACGTAATAATGTGCGACGTACTTCATCGTTATAAACGTCGTCATTACAGATAATAATCCGTTGGGCATTCGCCACCTTCGACCAGACGGTGGTGACCTGACCGTGGATCAGGCGGTCATCAATACGAGCAAGGGTAATGTTCATCAGAAATCCTCTTCGGCCGTTTCCAGATGCTTCCAGACGACACAGGTTTGTTGAGCAATGGTCGTCAGGTGTTCGCACAGTTCATCCACATTCATATTGCTTTGGTTGTCTACCAGTTCCAGCGCCAACGGCAGTGATAACCCGCTAATGACCCGTATCGCCGGATTGTGCATCGCCAGCGTCGCGGCGGCATTCCAGGGACTGCCACACTGCAAATCGACGGCAATCAGCCATTCATCGCCAGTGTGAATACTTACTAACTTTTTTAGCTTTTCCACAATATCGCTGGCGTTCTCTCCGGGGACAAATGCCACGGCTTCAACGTTGGCATCACCGTAGACCATCTGTACCGATTCCAGCATGGCGCAGGCCAGTTTGCCGTGAGCACAGAAGATTGCATTGACCATAAAATCTCCTTAGCCGCGCGTTTTTCCGCCCGCAATGTTAGTGGTTACTCCGGTGATGTAACTGGCACGCTCAGATAAAAGATAACAAACAAAATCAGCGACTTCGCTTAAGCGTCCTGAACGACCAATCGGGATCGCGTTCTTGGTGTAGCCCTCGCGCAGCTGTTCGACGGTGATGTTGCGGGTCCAGGCCAGCGCTTCTTCATAATCGGGGGTCCGCAGTCCGGTTTTTTCCAGAATGCCAGGTGCAATGCCAACTACACGGATGCCGTGTTTGCCCAACTCTTTCGACCAGGAACGGGTAAAGCTATTCAATGCGGCTTTGGTCGCGGCGTAACAGCTTTGACCTTCAGAACCTTCCAGTCCGCTTTCAGAAGAGACATTCACAATCACGCCGTTACGCTGTTTTACCATTTGGCGTGCCGCTGCCTGCGACATTAAGAACACACCTTTCTGGTTGATATTAACCATTTTTTCAAAAGCAGCTTCGTTGAGTTCGTATTGCCCGGCGGGTGCTTTTTCATCGACCAGCAGACGCGGAAAATTAACGCCAGCATTATTTACCAGCCCATCAATACGTCCGTAGCGTTGGATAATTTCAGCGACAGTATGATTAACCTCTTTGGCACTGGAAATATCCGTTGGCCAGAAATGATACCCGTCATGGTTATCGTATTTACCTTCTCCGCCATGAATATCTGCCATTTGCACATTAGCGCCTTGCGCTAATAACTCCTCGACAATTGCCAGACCAATTCCGGATGCACCACCGGTAACAATAATGACTTTGCCCTGCAAGTTTAACCACGTTTGCATAATTAACTCCCGATTTCAGATAAGGGGATCCCACATAAATTTAATTATGGTAGGACCAATTAGAATTTATTTACTTCAACAATAACTCAGCGGTATTGCTGTTGGTGACTAAACAGTTAATATAATTTCCACGTAATGCGCCTAATATCCCACTGTATTTTTCTTCACCCATTGCAATGCCAATGGAGTAACGCGCCTGTTTTAATTTATTGGTTTCGATGGAGAGCGTCTTTTCACTCATATTGGTCTCTACGGTTACACCGTTGATATCGTAAAAGCGCGAGCAAATGTCTCCGGCGACCTGGCGGGCATGCAGGTCATCACTCTCTTCACTGCCGTAAAAAGCGTGCCAGTTGGCGCCATCACGTATCGCCGGAGATCCAATCCCGACCAGCGCGATGTCCAGATTATCCCAGTACGCAGAAATCGACTTAAAATGTCGTGACTGCATGATCCCGTTACGGATCAGCGGGTTTTCCAGCAGTGCCGGGAAATCTGCCAGGTGTGATTCCCCTTTGAGCTTTGCCGCAGCGCCGTAGGTCAGCGTATTGACGTGGTAGCGGCTTTCAAGCTTGCCGGATGGTCCGCCGATAATCGGCACACAGATCAGCTGGCGCGACTGGCTGGCAGGAGATAATCCTTCCACCAGTCCCCGTACCGCGCGGCCCCATGAGAACCCGATAATGTCCCCAGGTTCCAGTAAGCGTTCCAGCAACTGTGCGCCATGTGCGCCCATCATATTAAGTTGTTCATCTTCCTGCTCGCTATCGCAGGAGACTACGACCGCCTCTTTCAGGCCAAATTTCTGTTTTAGCTGCTGTTCCAGCCACAGATTTTCGTTGTAGTCGTAATTAATGGCGATGGTGACGATACCCTGCTCGCGTCCACGTTTTAGTAAACGGCTGATCGTGGTGCGATAAATACCCAGCTCGCGAGCTATTTGCGCTTGTGTCATATCCTGTTCGTAATACAGCTGCGCTATTTTTACGATCAGGCGGATATCATCGCTGTTTTCCGTCGCCATTTTTGGACTCCTGCACATTTGTGCAAATCACGAAATTGCCTTCTTGATCTGATATAACCCCATCTGTTCTCCATCTCAAAGCTATTTTCACTTATTTCATCGTCCTGAAATGACCGATTGTGTTGCACATTTGATGTGGTGATGGCGCGTTGTCGGCACAGATGTGCATACCTCTCTAATGTATTGATTCTGCTTGTTTTCACTCAACAAAATTGCAGGGATGGATCGCTGACACTTTTGTGTCAAAAGGTGTGACGGATCACAAATAGCGCGTGGGTAGTCGAACACGATTATTTTTTATCGTCCGCAAGGTAGGGTATATTTCGCTTTTAATACACAAAGTCATTCAAGTTGTATCAAGGCGGCAAGGGAGCGAACCCCCGGGAGCATAGATTGCTATGTGACCTGGGTGAGTGAGGGTAGCCAACGCAGAGACAGCTTGAAGGGTGAAGTGTATACAGGAGAAACTATGCTGCCCAACTCATCTATCCGATTAAATAAATACATCAGTGAAAGCGGAATCTGCTCGCGTCGCGAGGCGGATCGCTTTATCGAACAAGGGAATGTCTTCCTGAATGGTAAACGCGCCACCATCGGCGATCAGGTGATGCCTGGCGACGTCGTAAAAGTAAATGGTCGGTTGATTGAGCCGCGTGAAGCGGAAGATCTGGTTTTTATCGCGCTGAACAAGCCGGTAGGGATTGTCAGCACCACCGAAGACAGCGAACGCGACAACATTGTTGATTTCGTGAATCACAGCAAGCGCGTGTTTCCAATTGGCCGTCTGGACAAAGATTCCCAGGGACTTATCTTTCTGACCAACCACGGCGACCTGGTGAATAAAATCCTGCGTGCCGGTAACGATCACGAAAAAGAGTATCTGGTGACGGTCGATAAGCCGGTCACTGATGACTTTATCCGTGGGATGGGGGCCGGTGTGCCCATTCTCGGTACCGTCACCAAAAAATGTAAGGTGAAGAAAGAAGCGCCGTTTGTGTTTCGCATTACGCTGATTCAGGGACTTAACCGTCAGATCCGTCGTATGTGCGAACACTTTGGCTATGAAGTTACCAAGCTTGAGCGTACGCGAATCATGAACGTTGGTTTGTCCGGCCTGCCGCTTGGTGAATGGCGCGACCTGACAGATGACGAACTGATCGATCTGTTCAAGCTGATTGAGAACTCGTCCTCAGAAGCCAAACCGAAGGCGAAAGCGAAGCCAAAAACCGCAGGCATTAAGCGTCCGGTGGTGAAAATCGAAAAATCAGCGGAGAAAGAAAAATCGCGCCCGGCGGCAAACGGTAAGCGTTTTACCTCTCCGGGGCGTAAGAAGAAGGGACGCTAACGTCTGCCGCGCGTCGGCGTATTTGCTGACCAGGAAAACGATGCTTCCGCATCCGGTTTATAGGCCTGCTTTTTCTTCAACTGGCGGGCTTTTTTAGCTTCTGCTTCGCGCAAGGCCATCAGTTTATCGATGTACTCTTTCTTGATGCTGTTGGTCTCTGCGTTGGTCAGCAGACGACCATGCGCAATGCGCGCGCGGTCGAGCAGCGTTTTCAGTTCACGCTGTTCGCGCTCGGTCATCTCTTTTTGGGTAATGCGGGGGAGTGCCATAAGGGTGCCCTCTGTTAGCCGATATCCTCAGTGTACGGTAATCCAGAACCTGCTGATAGCGTCATGTATTGTATTATTCAGCAATACGTAATTTTCCGGCGAAGTCCTGCTGTGTATAGCCCGTTGTTCTGAATCGCTTGTCTGTGATGATGTTATCGATCTCTTTTAATGTGGCGATACACATCACACCGTCCTGGCCAAATTTTGTATGGTCGGCAAGAATTACCGACTTTTTACTCATAGCAATCATTGATTTGGCAACATAGGCTTCATCGAAGCTTTTCACCAGCACACCATGTTGAGGTGAAATACCACCCGCGCCGATGAAGCAGATATCTGCGTGAATAGTGTTTATTTGCTGACAAACGGAGACGCCGAGATTGGCACGGAAATGGTAGTCATATTCACCACCTAATACATAAACGCGCGCTTTAAGATTATGTTCTTTTATTTTATCGGCAATTAAGGCTGAGTTAGTAATAACGGAGTAGGCCAGAGGAGGTAATTGTTCGGCCAGAATAAGATTTGTTGTGCAGGAGTCAATGAATAGAGTGTCGTGCTCGCTGACCATGCCGGCGGCAAGTTTACCAATTGCCATTTTTTCTTCGCGGTGAATATCAATCCGCGCGCCAAATTCATCTTCCTGAACAACCTGTTTTTTGACGGCTCCGCCGTGAATTTTGGTAATTTGCCCTTCAGACTCCAGAATGGAGAGATCGCGGCGAATGGTCTCTGATGTGACTTTTAGCGTTTCCGATAATTTGATAACCGTCACTTCACCGAATTTATTTAATTCATCGAGGATATGTTTTCTTCTTTTAATCGGGTTCATTATTTTCCGCCAACGTCGTGCTTTGGCGCATGGTAACTGGATGTGCAGAGCAACGCAACCACTCCAGCGCACAGACAATACCCTCATCATCATTAGAGGCCGTCACATAGCTGGCTTGTCGTTTTACTGCCTCAGGCGCATTCCCCATTGCAATACCAACGCCGGCGGTGGAAAACATACTGATATCGTTTTGCTGGTCACCAATCGCCGCAACCTTTTCTGCTGCTATATTTAGCTGGTGCATTAACATGCTAATAGCATAACCTTTATTTATTTCGCTACGTTGGATATCAATGTAATTCTCCCCAGTGATAGTCGCTGTATAGCCATAAGGCAATTTATTATTCACTTCTGTACACAGCGCATTTATTTTTAACTGCTCAGTAACGAGTGTGATTTTATAAATATCTTGCCGGTTTAAAATATTTCCAGGTGCTGCCGAAATAAGTGGTAATTCAAATAAACGGGCTTCATAAGTTGTCCATGGTGCTACCTGTTGGTCGCAACGATGATAAATAGCATCAGCGCTAAAAAAATGATGAGGACAGAGGGAAAGCGCAATATGTCGGTCAATATCCCGAAGATTCATACAAGAGAGCGCAGCAGTATGAATATTGCGCTGCTGCGCCATCTCGAGGATCTGACCTCCGTTGAAGCCTGCGCACCAGCCAAACAGCGCATTAACCTGCTGCTGTTGTAGCAGGCGCATCATAGAGGAGACCGGTCTGGCGGAACAGGCGGCCAACAGGCCACCGCGCTGGTGGAATTCTACGAGTGCCTGACGCGTGCGTGGACTGATTGTCTTTTGCGAAGTCAGTAGTGTTCCATCCAGATCGGTGACCAGTAACATGCTTTTTTCCCTTAATATCAATGCGCAATAAACGGTGTGACAGCCTCTTTGGCGGCGTTGCAGACCATATGGTCGATTGCCGTACCGACGACCAGAATATTGACCCCGGTATCCTTAAACGCTTTGGCATTGGCGAGGTTAATTCCGCCTTCCGCCAGCGTCGGCACGCTTACCGCGCCGACCAGCGCCCACAGGCGATCTTTAATGGCTTGCGGAATATCACCTGCGGCTACGCCTTCGTAGCTCATACCGGTCATTAAACCAATCATGTCGACGCCAATCTCCTGCATCCGTTTTGCTACGCTGGCGACCTCTTCCGGAGTGCGCGCAGGAATACCGAAGGTATGCAGGTCATCCGGGTGACCAATATAAGCATCAACGGTCAGGCCATAATGATGGGCGAGATTAACGATGCCCTGTAGATCGTCCCAGTCGGATTTATGGGTGTGTAAGCCATCGGCACCAGCACGGGCAATCTCCAGTATCTCTGTTTCCGTGAGCGGGACTGGTAACGTTTCGGTAAAGCCACCTGCGATACCGACGGTAATGAAGATATCGTCAGGGACCACATTACGTACGCCATGTACTGCTTCGGCCATCTGGCTGTTGGTGATTTCGTGGCGGATTTGTTCCGCCGCGTGCATGTTGCTCACCCCCTTATGCCCACGCGCCAGCGCCAGTGCGGGATGGTTCGGTTCGAGCAGCTTAACGCCCGCCTCACATACTGCTTTTGCCAGACGCGCATCGTCGCCGGTTATCCCTGTGCTGAGGATGGTCTGCCCGCCGTGCAGCGTGATGGCATCTTTCACTTTCTGTAACGCTTTAGCGCGTTTTTTATTCATATCGCCTTTAAACATGGTGTACCTCTGGTGTTGGTGCATTAATTAATGGGCTGACGCGGTAGATTCTTTCTGTGCGACAGCCTTAAAACGGTTGGCAATAATGGTGGAAATACAGGTCAGGCCCATGACGGTAACCATCACAATCGCCATTTGCAGCGCATTGCTGGATAAGAACGGAGAGGCAAATGCGGGGACATAAGCCACGCCTTTAACGTTAAAGAAACCCAGCATCATGCCGCCCAGACCGGCCCAAACGATCGCTGAACCAAAGACAATTTTGTTGGCAAACATGAACGGATAGGCCGATTCAACGAAGGTCCCAAAGCCGAGGTTGATAAGCAGGCCGGGTGTCGCGACGGCGGCTTCGCTTTTTTCTCGTGGTGCGATGACGTTAGCCAGGTTGATTCCTGCAGCAACCATTACCAGGCCTACCATATCGACAGCGCCGAGGAAGCTGACTCCGGATTTTTCCATTTCCAGGAGCACCAGCGGCAGAATGACCGCGTGATAGACGCCCCCCAGAATAGCTGGCCAGATAACCAAACCAGCCAGCAGGCCGGCAAGAATAGGGCTGAAGGCCAGCGTGGTTTCGATAGCCAGTTTGATGTAATTACCTGCTGACAGCGCCAGCGGGCTCAGCAGATAGTGCATGATTAACCCAGCGGCCAGGCCTGAGATCCCACCCGCTACAATGTTGACGGTGGTCATCGGAAAGCGCCAATTCAGGCATAATTCGAACAGCCAACGAACGAAAATCCCGGCCATCAAACCACCGATGATCCCTCCAATCAGACCGCCTTCGACGGAAAGTACTCCGGCGACCACCCCGGCAACAATTGAGACTTCATCCAGTTCCGAAATCTGTTTTGCTGCGAGAACCGCAACTAAAACCGGCAGGCCCTTCAGTAGAATTTCAAAGATATCGTTGAGTTTTTCCAGGCCAGGAATGTGACTGAGTGCGAGCACGATTGCCATGGCGATAAAGCCCGGCAGCGCAGGGATCATTATGCTGCGAATATTGAAGCGCTTAAGCAGACTTTTTCCAGAACCGCCCTGTGAAGGAGAAGCACTGCCCAACTGTGGTTTGTATTTAACGCCCCAGTGCTTACACAGTGATGCGATAAAGGAAACTGCGCGGGTTCGGCTGGTGGTACCCGTCGTGCCCGAGGTTGCGACGACATTTGCCCCCTTTGCCGCCACTAGCGCCATTGAGGTCCCGCCGGTGCCAACAATCGGTGTTTTCATTTCAACAGCTGCGGCAAAGACAGCCTGGTTGGCCTTCACCGGATCGGCACTCATCAGGATGATCCCGTCGATCTCACCGTTACGGATCATCTCAGCAATCCTGAAATCGCTCTCAACTACCGAGTCGTTCACTTCTGAAAGTTTGCCCTGAAATATCCTTTGTGGTTTTTGTTGGTTTTCTGTGGTTAGTGCAAATACCGACGCTGGCGTGTGAGCTTTGGCAACGTCCATTGAGGCTTCTGCCGCAATGAACTGCACAGCGGCAACTTCAACTCCTGCGGCTTCGCACTGCTGGTAAATTTCCTGGAGTAGCTTTTCCGGTTCAGCACCACCCAGGTTGTAGAGGTTGCCTCCACTGCTTCCAATAATCGCAATTTTTTTCATAGCGGCCTCGAAGATAGGGTAAGGGTTTATCTGTGTTGTAGTGAAATCATATTCCCAATTAAAACAAACTAAATCAACATTTGAGAAATGATTAAATTTGAGATTAAAACAGGCTTGTTTATGTATTGTATTGAAATTTAATAATTAAATTATTATTTTGTTTTGTGTTGATATTTGTTGTTTTGTGATGAAGTTCAAATGCGGGCAGGGGGAAATGGAGGATGCCTCCTCCATTTATGAAGATTAGTGTTGTTTTACTGCGTGTGGTTTATCTTCAATCGGCTTACCGGACCAGTAGCCTGCCAGCAGCGAACCGGAAAGGTTGTGCCAGACGGAGAACAGCGCGCCAGGCAGGGCGGCAAGCGGGCCAAAGTAGATCTTGCCCAGCGCAGCGGCAAGCCCTGAATTCTGCATGCCCACTTCGATTGCCAACGTACGGCAGGTTGACTCGTCGAAACCAAACAGTTTTCCGCACCAGTAGCCGCCGAGCAGGCCAATGGTGTTATGCAGGATTACGGCGATAATCACCACAAAGCCGACAGATGCAATGTGCGAGGCAGAACCCGCTACGACGGCGCTGATGATCGCCAGAATGCACACCATTGAAAATGCGGGCAGATACGGTTCCACGGTTTTTACGACGCGTGGGAACAGGTGGTGAATGACCAACCCCAACGCAATCGGAATGACCACGATCTGCAGGATACTCAGCAGCATACCCATCACATCTACCTGGATATGCGCGTCGACATACAGCCGTGTAAGCAGCGGTGTGGCGACAACGCCCACCAGCGTTGAAACCGATGAAATAGTCACAGAGAGTGCCACATCGCCTTTTGCCAGATAGATCATGACGTTTGATGCCGTTCCGCTGGCGACGCTACCGACCAGCACCATCCCTGCGGACAATTCCGGCGGCATATTAAATGCCAGCGCTAAAATCCATGCGGCGAGCGGCATCACCAGATAGTGCAGGAAAATACCCGCCGCGACTGGTGCAGGACGTGAGAGTACGCGTTTAAAGTCGTCTACCTTCAGGTGAACGCCCATACCGAACATGATCAGCATCAGTAACGACGGCACGAATGGCCCGACAGGCGTAAAGGTGGTGGGCGTGTAATATGCAACAACAGAGAGCAGCAGTGCCCATAACGGGAACAGCCGCGTGAGAGTAGCGAGCATGTTATATTCCTTGCGATTGAAATGTGTTGTTATAAAAAAGCCGGGTTCGAGCCCGGCTATAGTTATTGTTTATTGCGTGATGAAATTTTATTCAAACAAATTATGGTGCAGCTTCTGTACCACTTGTTCGGCTTCAGTACCGGGCACCAGGAAGCACAGGTTATGGCTGGATGCGCCGTAGCAAATCATGCGGATGTTGAACGGTTCCAGTACGCCGAACACCTCTTTACCCACGCCACAGGCTTTGGACAGGTCGTTGCCAATCAGTGCCACCAGCGCCAGGCCTTCTTCCACTTCAACCCGACACAGTGCAGACAGTTCCATCAGCAGAGACTGTGTTAACAGTGTATCGCCGGTGGAGGTGGAGCCTGTAGTATCCAGTGTCAGCGCCACGCTGACTTCGGATGTGGTAATCAAATCTACCGAGATATTGTGGCGTGCCAGGATGCCGAACACTTCCGCTAAAAAGCCGCGAGAGTGCAGCATATTCAGGCTATGCAGCGTTAGCAGCGTTTGCTTACGGCGCAGTGCCAGCGCCCGGAACAGCGGTGGATTCGCGGTTTTATTGCATACCAGCGTACCGCCTGCTTTTGGATCCTTACTGGAGCCAACAAACACCGGGATATCGCTACGCACGGCTGGCAACAACGTTGCCGGGTGCAGCACTTTCGCGCCAAAGGTCGCCATTTCTGCGGCCTCTTCAAAGGCGATTTCATCAATACGCTGCGCCGCCGGAACAACGCGCGGATCGGTCGTGTAAATGCCTGGAACATCGGTCCAGATATCGACGCGCGTGGCGTGCAGCGCTTCGGCCAGCAGGGCAGCCGTATAATCGCTCCCGCCGCGCCCCAACGTGGTGGTGCGGCCTTTGCCTTCACTGCCGATAAAGCCCTGAGTAATCACCAGACCTTCGCTCAGACGTGGGGCCAACTGGAGCGTTGCCAGTTCGGCTAGCGCCGCGACGTCAGGCTCTGCGCGGCCAAAACGATCGTTGGTGCGCATCACTTTACGTACGTCAAACCACTGCGCCTGCACGTTGCGCTCACGCAGGATCTCGACGAACAGCAGGGTAGACATTAGTTCACCGTGGCTGACCAGTTCGTCGGTCAGCGCGGTTGAGGTCGCCAGTGACGCCGCTTCTGCCAGCGTGGTGATGTTTTCCAGCAGACGTTCGATCTCTTCACGGATCACGTTTGGATAACGCAGGCGCTCCAGAATATTGAACTGAATTTGACGAATGGCATCGAGTTTTTCGAAGCGCGCGGTTGGCTCCAGCCCTTCAGCCAGTGCGACCAGCAGGTTGGTGATCCCCGCAGAAGCGGAAAGTACCACTACACGGACGTTAGCATCAGAAAGCACTACATCAGCGCTGCGATTCATGGCATCAAAATCCGCCACGCTGGTACCGCCAAACTTGGAGACAACTACATCAGTCATAACTACCTCGTGTCAGGGAATGAATAGAGCGACCATGGCACATAAGGCAGAACAGAAACCGGTGCAGGCGCAAATGCAAATACCGTATTTATAAATAAAATGTGTAGCTTGCACTGTCAACGCTGGGATTATGCGGATTTTTCATGCTGCAACTGCGTTGAGTAACGGTACTAATAACAACGCTGATAACCGCTATACTTTTTAGCCACGTTTGGCGGATGCCCTGGCAATGGCATTAAAACAATCACACTTTTCTGTGACTGGCGTTACAATCGATCTCAGTCACAATTCTCAAAATCAGAAGAGTATTGCTAATGAAAAACATCAATCCAACGCAGACCTCAGCCTGGCAGGCACTACAAAAACACTTTGAAGAAATGAAAGACGTTACTATCGCGGATCTTTTCGCGAAAGATAGCGATCGTTTCACTAAGTTTTCCGCGACGTTTGACGATTTGATGCTGGTGGATTTCTCCAAAAACCGCATCACTGAAGAGACGCTGGCTAAACTGCAGGATCTGGCGAAAGAAACCGATTTGGCGGGCGCCATCAAGTCCATGTTCTCCGGTGAGAAAATCAACCGCACTGAAGACCGTGCCGTGCTGCACGTGGCGCTGCGCAACCGTAGCAATACGCCTATCATCGTTGACGGCAAAGATGTCATGCCGGAAGTGAATGCTGTGCTGGAGAAGATGAAATCCTTCTCTGAAGCGATCATCTCCGGAAGCTGGAAAGGCTATACCGGTAAAGCCATCACTGATGTAGTAAACATCGGTATCGGCGGTTCTGACCTCGGCCCGTTCATGGTGACCGAAGCGCTGCGTCCGTACAAAAATCACCTGAACATGCACTTTGTGTCTAACGTCGATGGTACGCACATTGCCGAAGTGCTGAAGAAAGTGAACCCGGAAACCACGCTGTTCCTGGTCGCTTCCAAAACCTTCACCACCCAGGAAACCATGACCAACGCCCACAGCGCGCGTGATTGGTTCCTGGCGACCGCAGGCGACAACAAGCACGTTGCCAAACACTTCGCTGCGCTCTCCACTAACGGTAAAGCGGTTGGTGAGTTCGGTATTGATACTGCCAATATGTTCGAGTTCTGGGACTGGGTTGGCGGTCGTTACTCCCTGTGGTCTGCAATCGGTCTGTCCATCATCCTGTCCGTAGGCTTCGACAACTTTGTTGAGCTGCTCTCCGGCGCGCATGCGATGGACAAACACTTCTCCACCACTCCGGCTGAGAAAAACCTGCCGGTGCTGCTGGCGCTGATCGGTATCTGGTACAACAACTTCTTCGGTGCCGAAACCGAAGCGATTCTGCCGTATGACCAGTATATGCACCGTTTCGCGGCTTACTTCCAGCAGGGCAACATGGAATCCAACGGTAAATACGTTGACCGTAACGGCAATGCGGTGGATTACCAGACTGGCCCAATCATCTGGGGTGAGCCGGGTACTAACGGCCAGCATGCGTTCTACCAACTGATCCACCAGGGCACCAAAATGGTTCCATGCGATTTCATCGCGCCGGCCATCACCCACAACCCGCTGTCGGATCACCATCCGAAACTGCTGTCTAACTTCT
This sequence comes from Citrobacter sp. Cpo089, assembly GCF_030332695.1. Classification (NCBI taxonomy): domain Bacteria; kingdom Pseudomonadati; phylum Pseudomonadota; class Gammaproteobacteria; order Enterobacterales; family Enterobacteriaceae; genus Citrobacter; species Citrobacter sp. Cpo089. Next base: position 32,725 of record NZ_JAOWHJ010000023.1, read on the forward strand.
TCGCGCAAACCGAAGCGCTGGCATTCGGTAAATCTCGTGAAGTGGTTGAGCAGGAATACCGCGACCAGGGTAAAGATCCGGCAACGTTGGACCACGTTGTACCGTTCAAAGTGTTCGAAGGTAACCGCCCAACGAACTCCATCCTGCTGCGCGAAATCACGCCGTTCAGCCTGGGTGCGCTGATTGCACTGTACGAACACAAAATCTTCACTCAGGGCGCTATCCTGAACATCTTCACCTTTGACCAGTGGGGCGTTGAGCTGGGCAAACAGCTGGCGAACCGCATTCTGCCAGAGCTGAAAGATGGTTCCGAAGTGAGCAGCCACGACAGTTCTACCAACGGTTTGATTAACCGTTATAAGTCCTGGCGTGCCTGATAGCACACACTTGTAGGCCGGATAAGGCGTTTAGCCGCATCCGGCATTAATGAAATAAAAAGCCGATATTAATATCGGCTTTTTTGTAAGAATGCTCCAGGATATCTACGTTTTAACTTCATACCTTAATTGAGCTTAATCCTAAAATAATTTTATTAATGTTATTCAATTTCTTATTTTTTCGGATTTACCGGATGTTGCATTTTAATTTTTATATTTTAATTTATTGATTTAGTTGTCTTTATTGTATTTTCTAATCACTTTTCCTTTCGTTATCTAATTATCCTAAATTCCCGCATGGTGTAATTTGCACACTTTGGTTTGTGTATACTCGATCTCGCCCGAAATTCTTTTGGGTAAATCTCCATTCATACAATGAAGGGAATTTTTAATGAAAAAAGTTCTGTATGGCCTGTGGGCTATATCTGCGCTTGCGGCGACTTCTGTCTATGCTGCCCCCGTTCAGGTGGGTGAGGCGGCAGGGTCGGCTGCCGCGTCGGTTTCGGCAGGAAGTTCCTCCGCAACCAGCGTGAGCACCGTAAGTTCTGCAGTGGGGGTCGCCCTGGCGGCGACCGGTGGTGGCGATGGTTCTAATACCGGAACCACAACCACCACAACCACCAGTACCCAGTAATAAAGGTACGTTTAATTCTAACCACACTTCGGTGTGGTTATTTTGGAATCGCCAAAAGTCTGTGGGATTTGTAGACCGGGTAAGCGTCGCGCCACCCGGCAATAATGCGGAGAAACGTCGTGAAGCGACCAGCGCTCATAATGGTTTGCCTGTTACTGCAGGCGTGCTCAGCCACCACCGAAGGGTTGGGACATTCGCTGTGGGATAGCGTGTTTGGTACTCCCGGCGTACAGATGACGGACGATGAAATCCAAAATATGCCCTACGCCAGCCAGTATATGCAGCTAAACGGCGGCCCCCAGCTGTTTGTGGTACTCGCGTTTGCGGAAAACGGACAGCAGAAATGGGTGACTCAGGATCGGGCTATTCTCGTCACGCAGCATGGGCGCATTGTGAAAACGCATCTCGGTGGGGACAACCTAATCGAGGTGAATAATCTGGCGGCAGACCCACTCATCAAACCCAATCAGATAGTCGATGGCGTAACGTGGACCCGCACAATGGGCTGGACTGAACATCAGCAGGTACGCTATGCCACCGCGCGCTCGGTTTTCAAATGGGATGGCGCAGACACCATCAAGGTCGGCAGCGATGACACGCCGGTACGGATCCTCGATGAAGAGGTAACCACCGATCAAACGCGCTGGCATAACCGCTACTGGATCGACAGTGAAGGGCAGATTCGCCAGTCGGAACAGTATCTTGGCGCGCATTACTTCCCGGTGAAAACCACGCTGATTAAGGCGGCAAAATCATGATCAAACGAGCCGTTATGGCGCTGCTGTTGAGCCTGAGCGCAGCGTCTGTTTTTGCTGCGGGCAGCGTTAAGGTCTTTACCTCTGCCAGCGAAGAGCCAAAAACGCTGACCGGGGCCGAACATCTGCTCGACCTGGTCGGACAGCCGCTGTTGAGCAATAGCTGGTGGCCAGGTGCGGTTATCAGCGAAGAGCGGGCAACGACGGAGGCGGGACGTCAGCAGCAGGCGTTACTGGCTCGCCTGGCGACGCTGGGCGCTGAAGAAAGCGGTGACGATGCTGCCGCTATCAACGCATTACGCCAGCAAATTCAGGCGTTGAAGGTGACCGGCAGGCAGATGATTAATCTTGACCCGGATGTTGTGCGCGTCAGCGAGCGAGGCAACCCGCCGTTGCAGGGCAATTACACGCTGTGGGTCGGAGCGCAGCCAACGCATATCACGCTGTTTGGCCTGCTAAGCCATCCGGGTAAACAACCGTTTATGCCCGGGCGTGATGTTGCCAGTTATCTCGATGGGCAAAGTCGGCTCAGCGGCGCGGATCGTAGCTTCGCCTGGGTTATCTATCCCGACGGGCGCACGCAAAAAGTACCGGTCGCTTACTGGAACAAACGTCACGTTGAGCCGATGCCCGGCAGCATCATTTATGTCGGACTCTCTGATGCTGTCTGGAGCAGCACCCCGGATGAAATTAATGCCGACATTCTTCGCACCCTGACCCAGCGGATACCCGAATAATGAGAAAAACTTACCTGCTCAGCGTATTGGCGCTGGGCGTAAGCGTTGCCTGCCATGGTGAAACCTGGCCCGCGCCCATTGGACCTTCGCAGTCCGATTTTGGCGGCGTGGGGCTGCTGCAAACCCCAACCGCACGCATGGCGCGCGAGGGCGAAATGAGCCTCAATTACCGCGATAACGATCAGTACCGCTACTACTCTGCGTCGGTGCAGCTCTTCCCGTGGCTGGAAACCACGCTGCGCTATACCGATGTGCGTACCAAAAAATACAGTAGCGTGGAGTCGTTTTCTGGCGATCAGACTTACAAGGATAAAGCTTTTGATCTCAAACTACGGCTGTGGGAAGAGAGCTACTGGATGCCGCAGGTGGCGGTTGGCGCGCGAGATATTGGCGGAACTGGCCTGTTCGATGCGGAGTATATTGTGGCGAATAAAGCCTGGGGGCCGTTTGATTTCTCGCTTGGCCTGGGCTGGGGATATCTCGGGACCAGCGGTAACGTCAGCAATCCGTTTTGCTCATACAGCGATAAATTCTGCTATCGCGATAACAGCTACAAGCAGGCCGGTTCTATTGACGGCAGCCAGATGTTCCACGGCCCGGCATCGCTGTTTGGCGGCGTCGAGTATCAGACACCCTGGCAGCCGTTGCGTCTGAAACTGGAGTATGAGGGAAACAATTACCAGCAGGATTTTGCGGGCAAGCTGGATCAGAAGAGCAAGTTTAACGTCGGCGCTATTTATCGCGCCACCGATTGGGCCGACGTTAACCTCAGCTATGAGCGCGGGAACACCTTTATGTTTGGGGTCACGCTGCGGACTAACTTCAACGATCTGCGGCCAAACTATAACGACAACGCCCGCCCGAAATATCAGCCACAGCCGCAGGATGCCATCCTGCAACACTCGGTGGTGGCGAATCAGTTAACGCTGCTGAAATATAACGCCGGACTGGCCGATCCTAAAATTCAGGTGCAGGGCGATACGCTGTATGTGACCGGTGAACAGGTGAAATATCGTGATTCGCGCGAAGGGATCGAACGTGCCAACCGGATCGTGATGAACGATCTTCCCGACGGGATCCGCACGATCCGTATTACGGAAAATCGTCTTAACTTACCGCAGGTGACGACCGAAACGGAGGTTTCCAGCCTCAAGCGTCATCTGGAAGGCGAACCGTTGGGCCATGAAACCCAGCTGGCGCAAAAACGCGTTGAGCCTGTGGTGCCGAAAACGACCGAGCAGGGCTGGTATATCGATAAGTCACGCTTCGATTTCCACATCGATCCGGTGCTTAACCAGTCGGTGGGCGGCCCGGAAAACTTCTATATGTATCAGTTGGGCGTGATGGGAACAGCGGATTGGTGGGTGACCGATCACCTGCTGACCACCGGAAGTTTGTTCGCCAACCTCGCCAATAACTATGACAAATTTAACTACACCAACCCGCCGCAGGATTCGCATTTGCCACGAGTGCGTACCCATGTGCGCGAGTATGTGCAAAACGATGTCTACGTGAATAACCTGCAGGCCAACTACTTCCAGTCACTCGGAAACGGGTTCTACGGACAGGTTTATGGTGGCTATCTGGAAACCATGTACGGCGGAGCGGGGGCAGAAGTGCTGTATCGTCCGCTGGACAGCAGCTGGGCGTTTGGTGTTGATGCCAACTACGTGAAACAGCGTGACTGGCGTAGCGCGCAGGATATGATGAAATTCACCGACTACAGCGTGAAGACCGGGCATTTGACGGCGTACTGGAATCCGTCATTCGCTCAGGATGTACTGGTGAAAGCCAGCGTGGGCCAGTATCTGGCGGGAGATAAGGGCGGAACGCTGGAAGTGGCGAAGCGCTTTGACAGCGGCGTTGTGGTCGGCGGCTATGCGACCATCACCGACGCCTCGCCGGATGAGTACGGAGAGGGTGATTTTACCAAAGGGGTGTACGTATCCGTGCCGCTGGATCTGTTCTCGTCTGGCCCGACCCGCAGCCGTGCGGCGATTGGCTGGACGCCGTTAACGCGTGATGGCGGCCAGCAGCTTGGACGTAAGTTTGGTCTGTACGACATGACCAGCGACAGAAGTGAAAACTTCCGGTAATACGCGATCGCCTGGTGCGCAGAGCTTACCGGGCCGTAGGCCGGATAAGTCAAAGCCGCCATCCGGCAAGGACCTTCTGGAGAACAAAAAATAAACAAAAAATGTAGATCTCTGTCACATTTTTGCGTTATACAGGAACCTCGCCACTGAGTAAGAGGTGCTGTTATGACGTCGCTATCTCGTCCGCGCGTGGAGTTTATCTCCACCATCTTACAGACCGTGTTGAATCTGGGACTGCTGAGTCTGGGTCTGATCCTGGTTGTATTCCTCGGGAAAGAAACGCTGCATCTGGCAGATGTGCTGTTCGCGCCGGAACAAACCAGCAAGTATGAGCTGGTAGAAGGGCTGGTGGTTTACTTCCTCTACTTTGAATTTATCGCGCTGATTGTGAAGTACTTTCAGTCAGGTTTTCACTTTCCGTTGCGCTATTTTGTCTATATTGGGATCACCGCGATTGTGCGGTTGATCATCGTCGATCATAAAGCACCGATGGATGTACTGATCTATTCCGCGGCGATCCTGCTGCTGGTGATCACCCTGTGGCTGTGTAATTCCAAACGGCTGAAGCGAGAGTAAAAGCTAACACGCCGCAATCGGGCTGCGGCGTGTTGCAGGTCAGGATTACTGCGCAGAGGCAGGCTGGGTTTTCTCTGCGGCGGGTTCCCACAGTTCTTCAAGTTCTTCCAGCGTTTTGCCTTTGGTTTCCGGTACAAACTTCCACATAAACAGCGCCGCCAGAATGCCCATACAACCGTAAATCCAGTAGGAGAAACCGTTGCGGAAATGGGAAACCAGCCACGAATTTTTGTCCATCATCGGGAAGGTCCAGGAGACGAAGTAGTTCGCCAGCCATTGAGCGGCAACGGCAATGGCGAGCGCTTTGCCGCGAATCGCATTGGGGAAGATTTCTGCCAGCAACACCCAGCAAACCGGTCCCCAGGACATGGCGAATGCGGCGACGTAAAACAGCATCGACAGCAGTGCAACCAGCCCGGAAGCCTGGGTATAAAACGCGGTACCGAGGCTGAACATACCGATGGCCATGCCCAGAGCGCCAATAATCTGCAGCGGTTTGCGACCAAATTTATCCACCGTCATGATCGCCAGCACGGTGAAGCTCAGGTTGATCACGCCAACAATGATGGTCTGTAACAGCGCCACATCGGTGCTGGCTCCCAGCGTTTTAAACACCTCCGGGGCGTAGTAGAGCACGACGTTAATACCGACGAATTGCTGGAAGATGGACAGCATTACGCCGATGACGATAACGCCTGCGCCAAACATCAGCAGGCGGCCGCCGGTTTTACGACCATGTTCCAGAGACTGATTGATCTCCTGCATGGCCTGGGTGGCGAGGGTGCTGCCCATAATTTTGCGCAGAATACCTTCCGCCTGCTCGTGTCTGCCACGTGCCATCAGCCAGCGCGGGCTTTCTGGTACGGTGTACAGCAGCAGTAAAAACAGCAGGGCGGGAATACTTTCGGACGCAAACATATAGCGCCAGCCATCGGTATTCAGCCAGTTGGCGTCGCCTGAACGTGCGATAAAATAGTTAACGCAATACACTAACAGTTGACCAAAAATAATGGCGAACTGGTTAAATGACACCAGTTTCCCGCGAATGTGTGCGGGCGCCAGTTCTGCAATATACATTGGTGAGAGCATTGAAGCTAAACCTACGCCAATACCCCCAATGATACGATAAATAACAAATTCGGGAACGTATCCGGCTAAATAAACGGGTACGGCGTTATCTGGGTTAATAGTCGTAAAACCTAATTCTGGCCAGGCGGAACCAATACCGGAAATAAAGAACAGCAGAGCCGCGATTTTCAGCGAGTCCCGGCGGCCAAACCGGTTACTACAATAGCCGCCCAGGGCACCGCCGATGATGCAGCCTATCAACGCACTGGCGACGCAAAAGCCCAACAGCGAGTTGGCGGCGGATTCACTTAAATGTTGTGGGGCGACAAACACGGTATTCAGGGATTCTACCGTTCCGGATATGACCGCAGTGTCGTAGCCGAATAATAGCCCTCCTAACGTTGCCACTAATGTAATCGAAAAAATATAACTGGAATTATATTGAGAGTTCATTCAGACCTGCCTTAGAGGATACAGCTCTTTTGATCAGTGCCGTGATGTTGAATTTAACAGGCAGGGAAGACAATTATCATTTTTTACATTGCAATTACGTTTTGTCTTTTCTGTGATCTTAATTCTGTTTGATTTATCTATATTCAGACAGGAAATAGAATTGCAGTGATGGAGAGCACGAAAGGAAATAATCGTAACAGTGATGCAAAATAACATAAAAAAAGGGCGCTCCGTAGAGCGCCGAATAACAGTCACAGGTTGGGATAACATAAGTTGAGGGTTGCAGTGGCATTGCCCGTTGCCGGGCAGGTACTTCGGTAAAACTTAACCTTTCACACCACCCGCGGTCAGACCGTTGACTAGCCAGCGCTGCGCCAGCAAGAACACCAGAGTGATCGGAATGGCTGAAAGTACAGCCGCGGCGGCAAAGTCGCCCCACAAATAGTTCTGTGGGTTGAGGTACTGCTGCATACCTACCGCAAGGGTATAGCTGTTCACATCACGCAGCAGCAGTGACGCGACCGGTACTTCGGTAATAGCGGCAATGAAAGACAGAATAAACACGACCGCCAGAATCGGAACGGAAAGCGGCAGCAGCACCAGGCGGAATGCCTGCCACGGCGTAGCGCCATCCAGCGCGGCCGCTTCTTCCAGTGAACCGTCGATAGTTTCGAAATAGCCCTTTATCGTCCATACATGCAGCGCAATACCGCCGAGGTAGGCGAAGATCACGCCGCCGTGCGTGTTCAGGCCGATAAACGGAATGTACTGGCCCAGGCGATCAAACAAAGCATACAACGCGACCAGAGACAGCACCGCCGGGAACATCTGGAAAATCAGCATCCCTTTCAGCAGGGTTGCTTTGCCCGGGAAACGCATACGAGCAAAGGCGTAAGCACAGGTAGTGGAAAGCGTCACGATACCGATCGCGGTAATGCTGGCCACTTTCACCGAGTTCCACAGCCATAACAGTACCGGGAACGGCGGTGGCGTCACACGGCCATCCGCGTGTTCAACGCTAAAGCCCAGCGCCAGTTTCCAGTGTTCCCAGGAGATGTTTTCCGGGATCAGGCTGCCGGTGGCAAAGTTACCTTCGCGCAGCGAGATAGCGATAACCATCAGCAGCGGGAACATGATCGCCGCGATAAAAATCAGCAGCCCTAAGTGCGTTGCGAATAAACGTAACTTTTGTGATTTCGGTTGGACCATAGCCATTGTCGTTATCTCCCCTAATCAAACTTCATACGTGTGGCTTTCAGGTTCACAATCGCCAGCGCACCAACCAGCAGGAAGATCAGCGTAGCAATCGCCGCCGCCAGACCGAAGTCCTGACCACCGCCGCCTTCAAAGGCGATACGGTAGGTGTAGCTCACGAGCAGGTCGGTATAACCGGCTGGTGTGGTGGTACCAAGACGGTCCGGACCACCGTTGGTCAACAGCTGAATCAGCACGAAGTTGTTAAAGTTAAAGGCGAAGCTGGCGATCATCAGCGGCGTCAGCGGCTTAATCAACAGCGGTAGCGTTATCTTAAAGAAGTTCTGGAACGGACCTGCGCCATCCATCGCTGAGGCTTCATACAGGTCGTCAGGAATCGCTTTCAGCAGACCCATGCACAGGATCATCATGTATGGATAACCGAGCCAGGTGTTGACGATAATAATCATCGAACGCGCGGTGGTTGGATCGCTGAACCAGGCCGGTTTGATGCCAAACAGCGCGCTCAGCATCATGTTGATTTCACCAAAGCTCTGGTTGAATAAGCCCTTGAAAATCAGAATCGAGATAAACGACGGTACGGCATACGGAAGAATCAGCAGGACGCGGTAAATCGCTTTGCCTTTGAGAGACTCCCACTGTACGAGACAGGCCAGCACCATGCCCACGGCAACGGTCAAAATAACGGTCAGTACCGAGAAGACCACCGTCCAGACGAAGATGGCGAAGAACGGTTTCTGGATGCCTTCGTCGGTAAACACGCGGGTGAAGTTATCCCAGCCGATGGCAACGGTGTAGCCCGGGCTGAGTTTTTCGCTACCCCAGCTACCGTCAGCGTTAATCGCCTGATAATAACCAATATCGTTGTTGGCGCGGTATTTTACGCCGCTCTGGCTGTTGGTGAGTGTGCCGTCTTCAGCGAGCGTATAAAGTGGCTGCGTGCCGGAAAACTGGCGCAGCGAACTCATGGTAACTTTGCTTTCATCCGGCAGGATGGCGGTCAATTGGGTAAGCGCCTGGCGATTCTGCGTGATGATACGCAGTGTTGCACGTTCGCCTGCCGGCAGCGCCTCGGCTTCTTTCAGTTGCAGTTTCTGCTCGCCGCCAAATTTAAAAGCGTCAGAAAGGTAATTCTTGCCGGTTTCACCGTCGGTGAGGGCCAGTTGCCACTCATCACCCGCCGGATACAGGCCAAAGTTGTAGGTTTTCCCAGCCTGATACGAACGATCCATCAGGACTTCCTGAGCGCGTTCAAAGGTCAGCTGGTTGGTACTGCTGTAGTTGGTAAAGGCAATGGCGATCGTACAAATCAGCGGAAACAGGACAAACAGCCCCATACCGGCAACGCCCGGGTAAACATAGCGCCAGGCATAGGCTTTACGGTTAGCGAAAATATACAGGCCAGCAGAGCTTAAAATCAGCGTCATGATGGCAAACAGGTACTCCCCCTGAGCGTACATCAAAACAACAAGGTAACCGACCAGCAGCCCAAGCAGACCCATCACTGACCATTTCAGCGTGTCGCTTTGCCACCAGTGTTTCTTTTTAATGACATCCATGGGGATCTTCCTCTACAACATTGAACATCTGTCGGCAAAAGTGCCTGATGGCGCTGCGCTTATCAGGCCTACGGTGAGTTGTAGGCCGGATAAGGCATTTATGCCGCCATCCGGCACGTGTGCTACAGCACTACTTGGTGATACGACCCTGCGCGTCTTTCAGTGCGGCATCGACGGTCTGACGGCCGCTGGCTGCGTTGATCACTGCTGTACGAACGGCATACCAGAATGCGGACATCTGTGGGATGTTCGGCATGATTTCGCCTTTCTGGGCGTTATCCATAGTGGCGGCGATACGTGGGTCTTTCGCTAACTGATCCTGGAAGGATTTCAGCGCAACGGCGCCCAGCGGTTTGTCCTTGTTCACTTCATCCAGACCCTGATCGGTCAGCAGGTAGTTTTCGAGGAACTCTTTCGCCAGTTCTTTGTTCGGGCTGGCGGCGTTGATACCGGCGCTCAGAACGCCAACAAACGGTTTAGACGCTTTGCCTTTGAAGGTTGGCAGCAGCGTGACGCCGTAGTTGATTTTGCTCTTATCGATGTTGGACCACGCCCACGGACCGTTGATGGTCATCGCGGTATCGCCTTTGTTAAAGGCCGCTTCGGCGATGGAGTAATCAGTATCCGCGTTCATGTGTTTGTTCTTGATCAGATCAACCAGGAAGGTCAGACCCGCTTTCGCGCCAGCGTTATCCACGCCCACGTCTTTCACATCGTACTTACCGTTCTCAAACTTGAACGCGTAACCACCGTCGGCGGCAATCAGCGGCCAGGTGAAGTACGGTTCTTGCAGGTTAAACATCAGCGCGGATTTACCTTTCGCCTTCAGCTCTTTATCCAGTGCAGGAATTTCTTCCCAGGTTTTCGGTGGATTTGGAACGAGGTCTTTGTTGTAAATCAGCGACAGCGCTTCAACCGCGATCGGGTAGGCAATCAGTTTGCCGTTATAGCGTACGGCATCCCAGGTGAACGGATAGAGCTTGTCCTGGAACGCTTTGTCAGGTGTGATTTCAGCCAGCAGGCCAGACTGAGCGTAGCCGCCAAAACGGTCATGTGCCCAGAAGATGATGTCCGGACCGTCGCCGGTCGCGGCAACCTGCGGGAATTTCTCTTCCAGTTTGTCAGGGTGCTCAATAGTGACTTTGATCCCGGTGTCTTTCTCGAATTTTTTGCCCACTTCAGCGAGGCCGTTATAGCCTTTGTCGCCGTTAATCCAGATAACCAGCTTACCTTCTTCAATCTTGGCGAGAGCCGAGGCGGAAAACATCATCGTCGTTAATGCAGACAATGCGAGGATGCGTGCGCCAGTTTTGATTTTCATAGTTCCCATCCTGTTTGGTGATTTTGCAGAGGTGGCTTAACGGTTACTAGTTTCTTTATACGACAACCTCTTTCCATCCTCCTTACCCCTACGCCCCACCCGCTCTTTATGTGATCTGTGTTACATAAATGTGAGTATTGCGTACTGGCGCACATAAAAAACCACCGATTTTTGCAGGCTGCATCACGAAATTCCTCTGAGGCTGGTGGCCCGGGTCTCAGACGCTGCTCTCTCATCCTCCCGCCTCCTCCCCCATAAAAAAGCCGGGGGGTGGAGGATTCACGCAGTCAAGGGATCGCGCATAGTCAGCCCATCATGAATGTTGCTGTCGATGACAGGTTGTAACGAAGGGAGAAGGGCATGGCGAGCGTACAGCTACGAAATGTAACGAAAGCCTGGGGTGACGTGGTGGTATCGAAAGATATCAATCTCGACATTCACGAAGGGGAATTCGTGGTGTTTGTCGGACCGTCAGGCTGCGGTAAGTCGACCTTGCTGCGTATGATCGCCGGACTTGAAACCATCACCAGTGGTGACTTGTTTATCGGGGAGACCCGGATGAACGACATTCCGCCCGCCGAACGTGGTGTAGGCATGGTCTTTCAGTCCTACGCGTTGTATCCCCATTTGTCCGTCGCGGAAAACATGTCGTTCGGCCTCAAACTGGCCGGAGCGAAAAAAGAGGTGATGAACCAGCGCGTGAACCAGGTTGCGGAAGTTCTGCAACTGGCACACCTGCTGGAGCGTAAACCAAAAGCGCTTTCCGGCGGACAACGTCAGCGTGTGGCGATTGGCCGTACGCTGGTCGCCGAACCGCGCGTATTCCTGCTGGACGAACCACTGTCGAACCTCGATGCCGCTCTGCGCGTGCAGATGCGTATTGAAATCTCCCGCCTGCATAAACGTCTTGGCCGCACGATGATTTACGTTACCCACGATCAGGTCGAAGCGATGACGCTGGCCGACAAAATTGTGGTGCTGGATGCCGGTCGCGTAGCGCAGGTTGGTAAGCCTCTGGAACTGTATCACTACCCGGCTGACCGCTTTGTGGCGGGCTTCATTGGTTCACCGAAGATGAACTTCCTGCCGGTGAAAGTCACGGCAACGGCTATCGATCAGGTGCAGGTAGAACTGCCCAACCGCCAGCAAATATGGCTCCCGGTAGACAGCCATGCGGTACAGGTTGGCGCCAACATGTCTTTAGGTATCCGCCCGGAACATCTGCTGCCCAGCGATATCGCCGATGTCACCCTCGAAGGTGAAGTGCAGGTGGTCGAGCAGCTTGGTCACGAAACACAAATTCATATCCAGATCCCCGCCATCCGTCAAAACCTGGTTTACCGCCAGAACGACGTGGTGTTGGTAGAAGAGGGTGCCACATTCGCTATCGGCCTGCCGCCAGAGCGTTGCCATCTGTTCCGTGAGGATGGTACTGCATGTCGTCGGTTGCACCAAGAGCCGGGCGTTTAAGGTGTCCCATTAAAAAAAACGCAAATCCGTCAAGGTGAAGCGTTCAAAGAAAAGCAATGATCTCAGGAGATAGAACGATGATTACTCTGCGCAAACTCCCTCTGGCGGTTGCTGTGGCAGCGGGCATTATGTCTGTTCAGGCAATGGCTGTGGATTTCCATGGTTATGCTCGTTCCGGCATTGGCTGGACAGGTAGCGGCGGTGAACAACAGTGTTTCCAGGCAACTGGTGCACAAAGTAAATACCGTCTTGGTAACGAATGTGAAACCTATGCGGAAATCAAATTAGGTCAGGAAGTGTGGAAAGAGGGCGATAAGAGCTTCTACTTCGACACCAACGTTGCCTACTCCGTTGCACAGCAGAATGACTGGGAAGCGACCGATCCTGCTTTCCGCGAAGCCAACGTGCAGGGTAAAAACCTGATTGAATGGCTGCCGGGTTCCACCATCTGGGCCGGTAAACGTTTCTATCAGCGTCATGACGTCCACATGATCGACTTCTACTACTGGGATATTTCAGGTCCTGGTGCTGGTATTGAAAACATCGATCTGGGCTTCGGTAAACTGTCTCTGGCCGCAACCCGTTCTCAGGAAGCGGGTGGTTCTTACACCTTCAGTAGCCAGAATATCTACGACACATCCAAAGATACCGCGAACGACGTATTCGACATGCGTTTAGCGCAGATGGCCATTAACCCGGACGGCATGCTGGAACTGGGTGTTGACTACGGTCGTGCGAATAAAACTGACGGTTATAGCTACGCGGATAGCGCTTCTAAAGATGGCTGGATGTTCACTGCAGAACATACTCAGAGCATGCTGAAGGGCTATAACAAGTTCGTGGTTCAGTATGCAACTGATGCGATGACCACGCAGGGTAAAGGTGGCTCGCAGGGTACTTACGGTTCAACCTTCGATACCCAGGCAACACCAAATGATCCCGTTATCCATCATGTAAACAACAATATCAATAACAACGGTAGCCTGGTGCGCGTACTTGACCACGGTGCTATCTCTCTGGGCGACAAGTGGGACCTGATGTACGTCGGTATGTATCAGAATATCGACATGGATAATGACCTGGGTACTGAATGGTACACCGTGGGTATTCGTCCGATGTACAAATGGACACCAATCATGAGCACCCTGATGGAAGTCGGCTACGACAACGTCAAATCTCAACAGACTGGCGATCGCAACAGCCAATACAAAATCACCCTGGCACAACAGTGGCAGGCAGGCGACAGCATCTGGTCTCGTCCGGCAATCCGCGTCTTTGCAACCTATGCCAAATGGGATGAAGAGTGGGGCTACGTTAAAAATGGTAACAACGTATCTAAATACGCAGCTGCAACGAACTCTGGTATCAGCACAACCAGCCGTGGCGACAGCGATGAGTGGTCCTTCGGTGCTCAGATGGAAATCTGGTGGTAATTCAGCTCTAACCTGACGTAAAGACCGAAAGAGGGGCGCAAGCCCCTCTTGATTACGGTTTAGCGCGCTATTGCCTGGCCACCGCTGAACCCATGCTATCTGAGGTGATAACAATGAAAATGAAGAAAAGTCTCGTTGCCCTTTGTTTATCTGCAGGGTTATTTGCCAGCGCGCCTGGCATCAGCCTGGCCGATGTAAATATTGTTCCGCAGAACACCACCGCGGCGCCTGCTATTCCCACTGCAGCGTTGCAACAGTTAACCTGGACGCCAGTTGATCAATCGAAAACCCAATCAACCTCGTTGGCGACAGCGGGACAGCGTCTGGACATTGCCGGTATTAGCGGCCCGGTTGCCGCCTACAGCGTACCGGCCAACATTGGTGAACTGACCCTGACACTGAGCAGTGAAGTTAACAAACAAACCAGCGTATTTGCGCCAAACGTCTTAATTCTTGATCAGAACATGACACCATCTGCGTTCTTTCCCAGCAGTTACTTTACCTACCAGGCTCCGGGTGTGATGAGTGCCGATCGTCTGGAAGGGGTGATGCGTCTGACACCGGCTCTGGGCCAGCAAAAATTATATGTTCTGGTCTTTACCACTGATAAAGATCTCCAGCAGACCACAACCCTGCTTGACCCGGCAAAAGCCTATGCCAAGGGGGTAGGTAACGCTGTTCCGGATATTCCGGACCCGATTGCCCGCCACACCACCGACGGTCTGCTGCATCTGAAAGTTAAAACCAGCTCCTCCTCCAGCGTGCTGGTCGGGCCGCTGTTTGGTTCTTCCGGCCCAGGTCCTGTTACGGTTGGCAATACCGCAGCACCTGCGGTGGCCTACGCGGCTCCGGCGGCAGCCGTTGCTGCTCCGGCACCACAACCCGTGAAGAAAAGCGAGCCAATGTTGAACGACACGGAAAGCTATTTTAATCAGGCGATTAAGGATGCAGTTGCAAAAGGCGATGTTGATAAAGCGCTGAAGCTGCTTGATGAAGCGGAACGTCTGGGATCCAAATCTGCCCGATCCACCTTTATCAGCAGTGTAAAAGGCAAGGGGTAAACATCTCCCCACATTGTTGATTTTGCAACAACTGGTGCGTCTCCTGGCGCACCTTTTTTTATCCTTCGGTGCTAATTGTTACACTTATGTTGCCCTACCGATCACTTAATCGTGTTTGCTCACCCCGTAATGCCTTTTCTGCGATACAATGCCTTCAGGTTATAAATCGGAGAGTAAGGCATGCCACACCCTGCGTTAACGCAACTGCGTGCGCTGCGTTATTTTGATGCGATCCCAGCGCTGGACGCCCAACTGCTCGACTGGTTGTTACTGGAAGATTCCATGACCAAACGTTTTGAGCAGCAGGGGAAAAAGGTCACCGTAACGTTGATTCGCGAAGAATTCGTTGGGCAAAATGAGGTGGCTGAAGAACTGACGCTGCTGCCTAAAGAGTCTCGTTATTGGTTACGTGAAATCCTGTTATGCGCGGATGGTGAACCCTGGCTTGCCGGACGGACTGTGGTGCCTGAATCAACCTTGTGCGGCCCTGAACTGGCCTTACAGAACCTTGGGAAAACCCCGCTCGGACGCTACCTGTTTACGTCATCGACATTGACCCGAGATTTTATTGAGATTGGCCGCGATGCAGCGCTGTGGGGGCGTCGTTCCCGCCTGCGGCTGAGCGGTAAGCCACTGATGCTTACCGAGCTTTTTCTGCCTGCGTCGCCGTTGTACTGAGAGGAAGATAAAGATGGAGTGGAGTCTGACGCAGAATAAGCTGCTGGCGTTTCACCGCTTGATGCGTACGGATAAGCCAATCGGCGCCTTACTGCTGCTCTGGCCTACGCTGTGGGCACTGTGGGTGGCGACCCCAGGCATGCCGCAACTGTGGATCCTGGCGGTTTTTGTCGCTGGCGTTTGGTTAATGCGCGCCGCCGGATGCGTGGTGAATGATTATGCCGACAGGAAATTTGACGGGCACGTCAAACGCACCGCGAATAGACCGCTGCCGAGCGGGGCTGTCACCGAGAAAGAAGCCCGAACGCTGTTTGTGGTACTGGTGCTGCTGGCCTTCCTGCTGGTTTTGACCCTCAACACGATGACCATTTTGTTATCCGTTGCGGCATTAGCATTAGCGTGGGTTTACCCGTTTATGAAGCGCTATACGCATCTGCCGCAGGTGGTGCTGGGGGCGGCGTTTGGCTGGTCGATCCCGATGGCGTTCGCCGCCGTGAGTGAGTCCGTACCGCTGAGCTGCTGGCTGATGTTCCTTGCGAATATTCTCTGGGCGGTGGCTTATGATACGCAGTACGCCATGGTTGACCGGGATGATGACCTGAAGATCGGCATTAAATCGACCGCGATCCTGTTCGGTCAGAACGACAAGCTGATTATTGGTATTTTGCAGGTAGGCGTGCTGGTGCTGATGGCGCTGGTGGGCTGGTTAAACGGGTTAGGACTGGGCTATTACTGGTCTCTGCTGGTGGCGGGCGCGCTGTTTGTCTATCAGCAGAAACTGATCGTCAACCGTGAACGTGATGCCTGCTTTAAAGCGTTTATGAACAATAACTACGTCGGTCTGGTGCTGTTCTTAGGCCTGGCAATGAGCTACTGGCATTTTTGATTTTGGCTTAGCCTGCAAAATAAAAAAACCGGTCATTTTCAACTGCACCCAAAAAGTTGGACACCCAACGAAGTAAGGTGCAGTTTTTTATGAGCAAGTATTCTCTCAGCTTCAAGCTTGAGGTTGTGCAGCACTATCTTTCCGGGCTGGAAGGACAGGAGGCGACTGCAAAACGTTTTGGTATCGATCACAGTGCCGTTCGTAAATGGTCTGCCGCCTGGAAGCTCCATGGCGAAGCCGGGCTTACAACCCGGCATTTCACCTATTCTCCTGCTTTTAAAGAGTCCGTTATCCTGCATATGCGTGAACACCAGCTGTCTGTTCGCGAAGTCTGTGCAAAATTCACTATCCCTGCCTTTTCCACTGTTAGTCAGTGGGAACGACTGTATGATGAAGGGGGATTAGAAGCCCTTACAGACAGTCGACGCAGGAAAAAAACGATGCCAGAACGCCCTGAGAATCACCCCGTCCCTCCTTTGCAGACCCCCCTTGCTCCGGATGAACGTGAGGAACTTGAACAACTGCGTGCTGAAGTGGCATATCTAAAAAAGCTGCAGGCCTTACTCAGGGAAAGAAGCACGTCAGGACGCGGGATAAAGCGCAGGTCGTGAATGAGTTAAGGCTGAAGTTCCCTCTTGCACGCTTGTTAAAAGCTGCAGGACTGGCAAGAAGCACGTTCTACTGGCAACTGGCCAACGGTAAAAAACCAGACAAATATGCCGATGATAAGCAGCATATTTTAACGCTGTTCCATAAACATAAAGGACGGTATGGATACAGGCGAATCACGCTGGCTGGCCGCCGGGAAGGAAGCTTACTGAACCATAAAACGGTTCAGAGGTTAATGAAGGTGTTAGATTTAACCTGTTGTATCAGAAGGAAGAAATATAACTCTTACAAAGGCCGGCATGGGAAAGTTGCGGGTAATGTACTGAACCGGCAGTTCAGTGTGGATAAACCCAACCAGAAGTGGGTAACAGATGTCACGGAATTTAAAATAAGCGGAGAAAAGCTGTATCTGTCCCCGGTTCTGGATCTGTATAACGGAGAAATAGTAGCGTATCAGATGGAGTCCCGTCCTCTTCTGTCGATGGTGGATAACATGCTGTCGAAGGCTATATCTGTACTGGGCAAAAACGAATACCCGCTGCTCCACTCAGATCAGGGCTGGCAATATCAGATGGCGCATTATCAGAACCGGCTAAAGGAGGCGGGTCTAAAACAGAGCATGTCAAGAAAGGGAAACTGTCATGACAATGCAGTGATGGAGAGCTTCTTCGGCACACTGAAATCTGAGTGTTTTTACCTCACGGAACACAAGAATATCAGCGAGTTGCGCATGGCTATCGATGACTACATCCACTATTACAACCATGAAAGAATAAAACAGAAACTGAAAGGCCTGAGTCCGGTAGAGTACCGAACCCAGGCCCAGATAACCGCTTAAAATAAACTGTCCAACATTATGGGGTCAGTTCA
>NZ_JAOWHJ010000024.1:0-215 GCF_030332695.1 Citrobacter sp. Cpo089
CCCGGCTGTATGCGCGAGGTTACCGACTGCGGCCTGAGTTTTTTAAGTGACGTAAAATCGTGTTGAGGCCAACGCCCATAATGCGGGCAGTTGCCCGGCATCCAACGCCATTCATGGCCATATCAATGATTTTCTGGTGCGTACCGGGTTGAGAAGCGGTGTAAGTGAACTGCAGTTGCCATGTTTTACGGCAGTGAGAGCAGAGATAGCGCTGA
>NZ_JAOWHJ010000024.1:224-45280 GCF_030332695.1 Citrobacter sp. Cpo089
GTGCTTTTGCCGTTACGCACCACCCCGTCAGTAGCTGAACAGGAGGGACAGCTGATAGAAACAGAAGCCACTGGAGCACCTCAAAAACACCATCATACACTAAATCAGTAAGTTGGCAGCATCACCCTGAATTTCGGGCAACATATAAGCAATTTGTGGACCTAATAACACGACATCGGCGACAGGACCTTTTTCTCCGGCCAGCGTTTCAGGAAATGCTTCAATAATAACCGGTACTTCGTATTTTTCGGCCTGAGCACGCATCTTCGAAACCAACAATGAAGTCGACATGCCCGCAGAACAAAACAGATAAATGTGTTTCTTTTCCATTAAAACGATCCTCATGTGCGATTATCTGTCAACCAGACACTCCGCAAGCCATAACCTGCATCCATGCTCTGGGTAACTTGCGTCAGCTAAATTACTTTTTTAGGTGGCTGAAATGAGTATACGGGATTGCACCGGTGGATGGTATTTCCTTGACCAACTAAATTGTCTCTCCTTGACCTGTCGTTATGACCCCCCTCACATTTCGGGTAAATAATTCGCGGCAATAAATAAGATCGTTCGGCACAAAAAAACCGGCACAATGGCCGGTTCTTCTGAATGCTCAGGCAATAAGCAGTTGTTACTTCTTCGCCGCCTGCGGGTCAGTGTCGTACTCTGCGCAGGTCTGGTAACCGGAGTTAATCACATGTCCGGTGTCGTCTAAAGCAACAAAATAGGTTTCAGCTTTACCATCTCGTTGACCCAGGATGTAGGTCTGGCATGTCCCTCGCGCATGAATCATGCTGACTTCAGAAGAAGGTTTACCGGCAATCTGCGCCACCTGCGCCCGGCTCATCCCTTTCTTCACATCTTTCACCACGGGCTGAACAAATTGGTCTTTAGTACGATCGTAGGCCGTACACCCTGCCAGCATAGTCAAAACAGCCGCTGCACTCAGAATTCCTGTTAGGTTCTTGTTCATATTCCGTCCTCTTGTATTTCAGCGTGTTATATAAGCCTGGAGCACAACAACACATTTTTCAAGCAATCAGATGATACTTAGGTCGTTTCGGAAAATTCTATTAAAACAAAATGATGTTAGATCAGGCCTGCATCCCTTGTCGTTTGGGTCCCAACGCGTTAGCTTTAACACATCATTTTTTTGATCATTTCATTTTTCGGAGGGGGTTA
This sequence comes from Citrobacter sp. Cpo089, assembly GCF_030332695.1. Taxonomy (NCBI): domain Bacteria; kingdom Pseudomonadati; phylum Pseudomonadota; class Gammaproteobacteria; order Enterobacterales; family Enterobacteriaceae; genus Citrobacter; species Citrobacter sp. Cpo089. Next base: position 1,404 of record NZ_JAOWHJ010000024.1, read on the forward strand.
AATGACTCTGCAGCAAGAGATAATCCAGGCGCTTGGCGCAAAACCGCAAATTAATGCAGAAGAGGAAATTCGCCGCAGCGTGGATTTCTTGAAATCCTACCTGCAAACGTACCCTTTTCTGAAATCACTGGTATTAGGGATAAGCGGCGGACAGGACTCAACGCTCGCGGGAAAACTTTGCCAGATGGCTATTTCCGAGCTTCGCGAAGAAACGGGGACTGACGCGTTGCAGTTTATTGCCGTACGTCTGCCGTATGGCGTTCAGGCTGATGAACAGGACTGCCAGGATGCCATCGCCTTTATCCAACCTGACCGAGTGCTCACAGTAAATATTAAGGGTGCGGTACTGGCCAGTGAACAGGCCCTGCGTGAAGCGGGTATTGAACTGAGCGATTTTGTCCGTGGCAATGAAAAAGCCCGTGAACGTATGAAGGCCCAGTACAGTATCGCCGGAATGACCAGCGGTGTTGTCGTGGGTACCGATCATGCAGCAGAAGCCATCACCGGATTTTTCACCAAATACGGCGATGGCGGTACTGACATTAACCCTATTTTCCGTCTGAACAAGCGTCAGGGTAAGCAGTTGCTTGCCGCGCTGGGTTGCCCGGAGCATTTATATAAGAAAGCGCCAACCGCCGACCTCGAAGACGATCGCCCTTCTCTGCCGGATGAAGCCGCATTAGGCGTCACCTATGACAACATCGACGATTACCTGGAAGGAAAAACGCTGGCTGCCGACGTCGCGAAAAAAATTGAAGGCTGGTATCTGAAGACCGAGCACAAACGTCGCACACCGATTACGGTGTTTGATGACTTCTGGAAAAAAGCGTAATTCTTTTAGTCGCATATTGCCGGATAGCACTGGGATCACCGCTGTCCGGCCCCTCCTCCTGGCCTGATGCCGCTTTTTTAATCGGTTTCAAACTGCTATACTGGATGAATAACCAGCACCCGGAGTGAGAAGTGGTACGGCGTCAATCAGCCCCACGCCTGACATTTGAGGCAGCGGCAATCTATGAATATCCTGAACACCTGCGTCCATTTTTGAGTGCGCTTCCCACCGCACCAGGCGTCTATCTGTTTCACAGTGAAAGCGACACTATGCCGCTCTACATTGGTAAAAGTGTCAATATTCGCAGCCGCGTGCTGGCACACCTGCGTACCGCGGACGAAGCGGCAATGCTGCGTCAGGCCAAACGCATTAGCTGGATTTGTACGGCGGGAGAAATTGGTGCCCTGCTGCTGGAAGCGCGGTTGATCAAAGAACAACAGCCGTTGTTTAACAAACGACTGCGGCGCAATCGTCAGCTTTGCGCCTTGCAGCTTACAGACCGAACTGTTCAGGTTGTCTACGCACGAGATATTGATTTCTCCAATGCACCCAATCTGTTTGGCCTGTTTGCCAATCGTCGCGCAGCGCTACAAGCGTTGCAAAACCTCGCGGATGAACAACAGCTGTGCTACGGCCTGTTGGGGCTGGAACCCCTGAGTCGCGGGCGCGCCTGTTTTCGCTCCGCGCTTAAACGCTGCGCCGGAGCGTGCTGCGGGAAAGAGAGTCATGAAGCGCATCATTTGCGTCTGTTAGCGGCGCTGGAAAGAGTGAGAGTGATTTGCTGGCCATGGAGCAATGCCATTGCACTGCAGGAAACCGGCGCTGAAATGACACAGTACCATATCATCAACAACTGGCTGTGGCTGGGAGCTGTTTCAACGCTGGATGAAGCGACTACCCTGGCGCGTATGCCAGCAGGCTTTGACCATGATGGCTACAAAATTCTCTGCCGGCCTGTTCTGTCTGGTCAATATGACATTATTGAACTGCATCCGGAGAATGCCCCGGCATCCAGTTAATCTCGCTGAACAGCAATTTTCCCTCGCGTTCCAGCAGTCGTAATGTGTGTTTGCCGTCATGCCAGCTCGCACCCTGGTCGGCCGTCAGCAGTTTATCGCCCAGTTGCCATGCACCACTGATAACAAACACCACGCCGCCGCGTGAACCAAAGGTCGTAAAGGTGCGATCGGCCACTCTGACTTTTGCCTGGCAAACATCTCGTCGGGTCATGATATTAAAATCCATCGACATCTGCCCTTCCGTCAGCTTTGCTTTTACCACCTTGTCACCGGCAAAGGTAAAAGGCTGATGCTGTTTCAGGGTATGCGTAAAGATGTTCGTTTCTTCCAGGGTCACTTCTCCACCTTCCAGCAGAGTAATCACACGTTCTACGCCGGGATAAAGAGAAAACTCACCGTTTGCTGCAATGGAGGCGATACTCGCCCGCCAGTGAAAATCTCGTGTTGCTGGCGGAAAACAGCAAATCTCACGCGTTTCTCCCGCACCATTCCGCCAGAGGTTAACCGGCATTTTGCGGATATCAAAGTATTCCATCATCCCTCCAGAAAGGAGCAGCATGGCAGCCTGCCGTAAACAGACAGCCATAAATCATCATTATTATGTTCACCCTGCAGATTATTGTTATCGGCAGCAGAGTTGATTTGCCTTAGCGATGAACCCGGCATTTTGCAAAAAAGAATAACGCGCTGATCCAGGTAGAATTTTCGCGGGCTTCAGGAGAATAGCGTGTCGTGCGTCCGGTGCAATAGGCAGAAATGAAAAAACCGCCGATCCTGCCCACATCGTTATACGTGTTGTGGACAAGAGCGGCGGTCTTGAGTTTGGTTTCACACTGTGCGGCAATCAGCGCGACACAGTGTGAATGATTTAGTGTAGACGCTGATCGATTACTCGGCAGCTTCCGGCATTTTACCTTTCTGCGCTGCACGTTCTGTCAGACGCTTCTCAAAATTGGCATTAAACTGCTTTTTCTGTTCCGGGGTCAGAATGTTGTAAATTTTGTTCTGAGTTTCCATATGCGCCAGCATGTTGGCTTTGCGCTGTTCTTCCATCTTCGCAATCTGCGCTTCGGCTTTCGCTTTATCGAAGCTATCGCTGGCGATGATGTCGTGCATTGCACGGCGTTCTTCCAGCGGCGGACGTTTCATCTGATCGCGCTGGCCTTTCATGATTTCGCGGATCTGCTGTTTCTGTGCGTCAGTCAGGTTCAGGTCTTTAAACATCATGTCGTGATGCGGGGCAAATTTGCCGTTGTGATGCATCATCGGTTTAGCATCCGCTGGTGCAGCTGTTGTAGTGTCAGCAGCATGAGCCAGGTTCGCAGCACCCAGCGCCAGAGTAGAGGCAACAAACAGAGCAGTCAGTTTACGCATAATTTCTATCCTTTCTTTCAGTTATTTTTACGACACTCATGCGACTCTTATGCAATGTGATGTCGTGTTGACGAGATTAACTTTACCGGCTTAAGCGTCAATTAATCAGAGCAACGGTAAAACAGTGAAAGTGTAAAAAACAAACTTTCATCAATTATGAAGAAAAAAAGAATAAATTGCGGAGAGTTGCAATAAAAAATTACAACAGGATGATTTTGAACGGATTATGAAGAACTATACCTGAACCCTGTTTATTAAGAAAGCAATTCACCAGGAATAATCCGTAATAAATAAAAACAGCACGCAAAAATAAGCCCTAAAGGATAATCCTGCAGGGCGAATATATTGATCACAACTTTTCGAGCATCAATCCGGCACGTAAACCACAGGCCACGTTAGGGTTGGGAAAGAGAACGTATTCAACATCATGGGTGACGATAAAACGTTCATCTCCGTCCTGCGCCAGCAAGGTGCCTTCTTTAAAGGGGGTAAAGTTTAGCGTCTGGTTATCCATGTGGAGAATGAAATCATTGCTACGACGCGTGATTTGCGACACCACGCGATAACGCAGCGGGGATATTTCTCTCGTCGACACCCGTTCACCCCGCAGCAGTTTTTCCAGTGCGTCTGCCGTTTGTGCAAACTGGGTGAGATCGTTTTGTCCAAACGGCAGCGCTTTACCCAGTTCCAACGTACAGGCCAACGCACCAAAATGTTCCCCGCTAAAATGGGTGAACGTGCCGCCAGGCGTCTGATGGAAAACCAGCGCTTCCAGTCCCGCGTCTCCCAGCCATTCAAGGAAATCCTCGTCCCAGGCAACGTTGCGTTGTGGCAATACGCCAAAGCGCAGATGCTGTGAACCGCGAATCGCGGTGTGCAGATCCAGATGCCAGCGCACAGGCTCCTTTGCGCGCGAATAAAAATCTTCCAGACACAGCTCAAGCCCATGGGCTCGGTGCGTTTCTTCACTTGCGGTAAAAATCTGCCACCGACCGCCAAACATACGATTAAGGTCGCTATGACAATATCGTTTTCCCGCAGCCAGCGCCTGCGGGTTTCCCAGAATCACCAGCAGCCGCCATGTCAGTGTCAGCTCGCCGCTAAACAGCCTGGAAAGCAATGAATCGAGTATCTCTACCGGCGCGGTTTCATTGCCATGGATCCCCGCAGACAGCACCAGAGAATGTTCAACGGGTGCAAGCGGCGTCAGTTCCAGAATTCCGTGACCGATCCACTGCCAGTCAAAACCATGAGTGGTTCCTTGCGTTTTCTCTGGAGTGGCGCCTGCGAGCGTGATCGCCAGAAAGTTATCCATGGCGCATCCCCTCCTGCTGGAAAGGATACACTGAGCCGAGGTTGAGCAATTGCGTCAGCGTATCCAGCGCTTCACGCCCCTCGCGCAACAGTTGTGGGTCGGCAAGGTCGGCAGCGGTAAGACGATCGCGATAGTAACGGTCAACCCAGTTATTCAACGTGTTAAACAGCGTGTCGTTCATGATAACCGCCGGATTCACCGCCTGCTGTTCCTGCGGAGTGAGCACCACTCTCAGGCGCAAGCATGCCGGACCACCGCCGTTGGACATACTTTCACGCAGATCGAATACCCGCAGGTCATCGATCGGATTGTCTTCCTCGAGAAGCCGGTTCAAATACCGCCACACGCCAGCATGCTCCCGACACTCCTGCGGCAGGACCAGCATCATCGAACCGTCACTACGACTCAGCAACTGACTGTTAAACAGATAAGTGGTCACGGCATCCTGCACCGACACTTCCGCTGTCGGGACTTCCAGCGGGGTAAAACCTGCCACCTGGCTGCGCAACTGCTCTAACAATGCCTGCTGTCTGACAAACGCCTGCTGATGACAAAACAGCACCTGGCGATTCGACACCGCAATCACATCGTTATGGAACACACCAAGATCGATAACGTCCGGGTTTTGCTGAGCAAAAATGCGCTGATGTGGGTTGACCTGATTCAGTCGCGCGACCGCCTCGCTGGCCTCACGGGATTGCCTTGCCGGATAGCGCTTCGGTTGGGATGCATTGCCTTCTTCACGACCGTAAACAAACAGCTGTACGCCGGGGTCACCGTAATCTCCACCCAGGCGGTTATGGTTTGCCGCCCCTTCATCGCCAAATAGCGCAACCTGGGGTAACGCACCGTGGACCGCAAAGCTATTCTCATCACGGAAAATCGCCCGTAACAATGCTTCGGTAGTAGGCGCTTCCAGTGAACGGTGGAACTTATTATTCAGATTCGCCACCGTCAGATGCACTTTCCCGTCCAGCGAGTCTGCCGAAGGGCAAACCGTCGCCGCATTCGCTACCCACATAGGCGATGCGGAGCTGGCACTGGAGAGCCAGTGAGGCGCCTGACGCGACACTTTATCCAGCACCTGTTCGTCACTGCCGCTAAAACCCAACTGACGCAGAACCGGAATATAAGGCCGCTCGTGGGGCGGGATCACCGCCTGAGGAAATCCTGCATCCGCCAGTGCTTTCATCTTTAGCAGACCTTGCTTTGCCGCCAGACGCGGGTTCGACACCTGAAATCGATGTTTGGTTGAGGCCTCATTACCAAATGACAATCCAGCATAGTGGTGAGTCAGTCCCACCAGACCATCAAAATTTACCTCACGGGCTTTCATAGCTTATCCTCGCGAGAAAAATCCAGTCCGGGGCTAAGCGCCGTTGGCAGCGTTAGGGCCGGGGATTCCAGACTTGCCATCGGCCAGGCGCAATAATCTGCGGCATACCACGCGCTGGCGCGATGGTTCCCGGAAGCGCCTACACCGCCAAACGGTGCGGTACTCGCAGCGCCGGTTAACGGCTTATTCCAGTTGACGATCCCTGCCCGCGCCTCCAACAGTAGCTGTTCGAACTGGCCGCGATCGGGCGAAACTAACCCACACGACAATCCAAAGCGAGTGTTGTTCGCCATACGAATCGCATCATCAAAGCTGTCATAACGCCAGACGCCGAGCAGCGGACCGAAAACCTCCTCATCAGGTACGTTCCCCGCCCCGGTCAGTTCGATGATTCCAGGGGTCAGCAGTGACGTTCCGGCATTTACCAGACGTGGCGCTAACAGCGTACGGCCGCCCAACGACGCCAGACGCTGCCAGGCATCATAGACGTGTTGCGCTGCTTGTTCGGAAATTAGTCCACCCATAAATGGCTGCGGTTGTGCATCCCAGTTGCCGGGCATTAAACGCTGACTAACCTCCACCAGACGCGTCAGGAACGCATCACCCTGCGCGCCTTTTTTTACGAGCAGGCGGCGGGCACAGGTACAGCGCTGTCCGGCGGTGACAAATGCGGACTGAATGGTCAGATGCACTGCGGCATCAATATCTTCCGGATTCTCAATAATCAGCGGGTTGTTGCCCCCCATCTCCAGGGCAAGGATTTTTTCCGGCTGGCCGGATAACTGCTTATGCAGCTGATAACCGGTATTCGCACTGCCGGTAAACAGCAGGCCATCGAGGTCTTCCAGCGCACTCAGCGCCTGCCCCGTTTCACGTCCGCCCTGCACCAGATTCAGCACGCCCGGCGGCAACCCCGCCTGCTCCCACAGTTTTGTTACTGCTTCACCGGTCCACGGCGTCAACTCGCTGGGTTTGAAAATCAACGTATTGCCTGCCAGCAATGCCGGAACAATATGACCATTGGGTAAATGACCGGGGAAGTTATACGGACCAAAAACCGCCAGCACGCCGTGTGGGCGATGGCGCAACGTTGCCGCACCATCCGGTAGTTCACTGTGCTGCTCACCGGTACGGGCATGGTAAGCTTTGACGGAGATGGCGATTTTATTGATCATCGCCGTCAGTTCAGTCGCGGCTTCCCAATGAGGTTTTCCGGTTTCCTTGGCGATAATCTGAGTTAGCTCGGCTTTATTGCTTTCCAGCAATAAAGCAAACTTTTCAACAATAGTCTGGCGTGCGCTGAAAGGCTGTTTAGCCCAACCGGCAAAGGCTGCGCGTGCGGCCTGGCACGCTTGCGTCACCTGCGTTGCATCTGCATCATTACCGTGCCACAGCACATCACCGCTTACCGGGTTGGTTTTCACCCGACGCTCGCCCAGCCCCGTCACCCAGTCACCGTTTATCCATAGTGTCATGCTGTTTTCTCCTCTGCACAAAGACGTACAAAACGTACATGGTCGCCAGCGTGGCATTTTAGGGCGTCCAGTTGCGCCGCCGTCAGCACCAGACGTTGGGTATCCGGGTCTGCGCGAACCAGCATGACGCGGAAGTTTTGATAGTTTTCATTGGCAACCAGACAGGCCGGATATTCGCCGGTTGCTGGCTGACCTTCCGCCACTTCCACCAGCCTGCTTTTACGAATAGCCCGAACCCGGTCAATATCGCATTCCAGCGTTGGCCCGCCGTCGAAAATATCGACATAGTTGCGGTAGCGAAATCCTTCTTTCTCCAGCACCGCCCGCGCCGGGGCAGTTTGCGGATGCACCTGACCAATCACGCCTTGCGCTTCATCAGACAGAAAATGGGTATAAATAGGATGCTTGGGCATCAGTTCAGCAATAAAGGCTTTCTGTCCTGTCCCGCAGAGAAAATCCGCCCGGCTGAACTCCATTGAGAAAAAGCGTTTACCGAGGCTTTGCCAGAACGGCGAGTAACCGTGCTCATCAATCACGCCGCGCATTTCGGCCACGACTTTCTCATTAAATCGGTCGCGAAAGGCCGCCATAAACATAAAGCGCGATTTTGACAGCAAATAGCCGTTGCCTTCTTTTCGCCAGTCCGGATCGAGAAACAGAGTACAAAGCTCGCTGCTACCTGTGTGATCGTTACTCAGAAACAACGTCGGCAGCGCGTTATAGACATTCAGCTCTTTCGAGGCGTGGACCAGGGTACCAACCCGGTAGTTGTACCAGGGATCGTTAAGCCCTACCGCCACCTCAATGGCGCAAATCCCGGCCACGGTTCCGCTGGTACTGTCTTCAAGCACAAACACATATCCCTGCTCACTTTTTGGCAACTCACCGCGCCAGGTTTGGAGTGAACGTTCGATACGCGCCATCAGCGTAGCTTCATTCGCCGGTAGCGAGGTCAACCCGCCGCCGGTCTTACTGGCAAGCTGCATCAACGCGGTGATATCCGCGCGTTCAATGGGACGAATCACCATCATGATGAACCCCCTGCTTTAATGCGTTCGCAGGCCAGCGCAAAGCGATCCAGTCCGGTGGCGACTTCTTCTTCGCTGACGTTGAGCGCTGGCGCAAAACGCACCACGTTAGCGCCAGCGATCAGTACCATCACCCCGGCAACAGCCGCTTCTTGCGAGATGAGTTTCGCTTTCCCGGCAAATTTCGCGTTCAGCACGCAGCCGATCAGCAGTCCGAGTCCACGAATTTCACTAAACAGTCCAAAACGTTCGTTAATGGCGTTTATACGCTCCACAAACCAGTCGTGGCGCTGTTTTACTCCGTTGAGCACTTCTGGTGTATTCACAATTTCCAGCAATTTACCTGCCACCGCCGTCGCCAGCGGGTTTCCGCCGTACGTTGTACCATGTGTACCAACCGTCATCACACTGGCGCAACGCTCTGTCGCCAGCAGTGCGCCGATGGGGAAACCACCGCCCAGCGCTTTTGCTGTCGTCAGCAGATCCGGAGTCACGCCGTAGTGCATATAGGCATACAGCTCCCCGGTACGGCCAACGCCGGTCTGAACTTCATCAAAAATCAGCAGCGCATTATGGCGATCGCATAACTCACGTAGCCCCTGCAAAAAAGCTTTTGTTGCCGGTACCACACCGCCTTCACCCTGCACAGGCTCCACGATAACCGCACAAGTAGTGTCATCAATCAGTTGGCTGGCAGAATCGAGATCGTTGTATACGGCATGACGGATATCCGGCGGCAGCGGCGCGAAATCCTGTGAGTAGGCAGGTTGTCCTCCGGCGCTGACGGTAAACAGCGTGCGGCCATGGAAAGCATTTTTAAACGCTACAATCCCGCTCTTCTGGCTGCCAAAACGATCGTGGGCATATTTACGCGCCAGTTTTAGTGCCGCTTCGTTGGCTTCTGCGCCGGAGTTACAGAAGAAAATACGCTCGGCGAAGGTGGCGTCAATCAGCTTTTTCGCCAGACGCAGTACCGGCTCGTTGGTGTAGCCATTTCCCGTATGCCAGAATTTGCTCGCCTGGTCGTTTAATGCCTCGCGCAATGCCGGGTGGGCGTGACCCAGCGCGTTAACCGCAATGCCTCCCGCGAAATCGATATACTCTTTACCCTGTTGATCCCACAGACGTGAACCTTCACCCCGCACCGGAATAAAAGGGGCCGGAGCATATACGGGCATCATCCATTCATCAAAATTTTCACGCGTAATTGACAGAGACATAGCGACCTCAACAGTAAATAAAAGGTTATTTATATGTTAATAAATATAGTGTTTGCGGTGTAAATGTAGATTGCAGGGTTCGTGCCAGCCAGCGAAAAAAGTGCATAAACGGAGGTCGATGACGGAATATCAACAGGTTACAACGTGGCGATATTCACTGCATGTGCATATAAAGTGAATATGTTTGCGCATCAGGCGACTAAACAGAGGAAAAAACGCAGTTTTATTCAGTCGCCAAATATAATTCTGGAATTGTGATCGTATACGAAATTTTTCGGAAATTATTGCTCCATTCCGACGCGCTTCGCGCCAAAACGGTGCAGTTTTTGCTCCATCGTTAACACCATTAGCAATCATTGTTGGAATCAGGTGACAAGAAGCAGTCAGCCTGCAGAAATTCTGCTACCATCCTTGCACTATTCATCTTGCAAAGTGGCAGCGACTATGAAATTTGTCTCTTTTAATATCAACGGCCTGCGTGCCCGTCCCCATCAACTGGCAGCCATTGTCGAAAAACACCAACCGGATGTTATTGGCTTACAGGAGACAAAAGTCCACGACGATATGTTCCCTCTCGAAGAGGTAGCAAAGCTCGGTTACAACGTCTTTTATCACGGCCAGAAAGGTCATTACGGCGTGGCGTTGTTAACGAAAGAAACGCCAATTGCGGTACGTCGTGGCTTCCCGGGCGATGACGAAGAAGCGCAGCGTCGTATCATCATGGCAGAAATTCCGTCCCCTCTGGGCAGCATCACGGTGATCAACGGCTATTTCCCGCAGGGCGAAAGCCGTGACCATGAAACCAAATTCCCGGCCAAAGCCGCGTTTTATCAGAACCTGCAAAACTATCTGGAGACTGAACTGAAGCGCGACAATCCGGTATTGATCATGGGCGATATGAATATTAGCCCAACCGATCTCGATATCGGCATTGGCGAAGAAAACCGTAAACGCTGGCTGCGTACCGGTAAATGTTCCTTCCTGCCGGAGGAGCGTGAGTGGATGGAACGCCTGCTGGGCTGGGGTCTGGTGGATACTTACCGTCACGCAAATCCTGAAAAGAATGACCAGTTCTCGTGGTTCGACTATCGCTCAAAAGGCTTTGACGATAACCGTGGCCTGCGTATCGATCTGCTGCTGGCGAGCAACCCATTGGCGGAACGCTGCGAAGAAACCGGCATCGACTATGAAATTCGCAGCATGGAAAAACCGTCCGACCATGCGCCTGTATGGGCTAAATTCCGCGTCTGACCTTCTGCGTCTTTTTACTCTCCAGGCCCGGTCTGGAGAGTCTGTTTATTCTGTGCAAAATCAATAAAGTGACGGTAATACATTGTTACGGCCGGGAATTTATTATATCTTCGCGCGCGCTTTTCGCTGACGAAAATGCTCCATTGCACTCGGTTTTACAGGAGAACCCCCATGAAAAAGAAGTTCGCATAAAGCAGAATACCGGCTGCTGATTGTCGCGGTCCTGTTCTGCGTTCTGGCGGGAGTTTTCCATCATTATGGTCTGACAGACCTGATAACCAATTTCCATCATTTACAAGACGTCATCCGCCAAAGCGGTATGTTCGGCTATACGCTTTATATCCTGCTTTTTATTGTTGCTGCGCTGTGTCTGATTCCAGGCAGCATCCTGGTGATCGTCGGCGGTGTGCTGTTTGGCCCCGTGGCTGGGACGCTTATCTCGTTAGTGGCTGCAACCGTGGCCTCAGCGCTGTCGTTTTTGCTGGCTCGCTGGCTTGGACGGGATCTACTACTGAAATACGTTGGGCACACGGCGACGTTTCAGGCTATCGAAAAAGGCATTGCCCATAGCGGAGTAGACTTTCTGATCCTGACCCGGCTCGTGCCGCTGTTCCCCTATAATATTCAAAATTACGCCTATGGGCTGACGGCCATTCCGTTCTGGTCATTTACCGTAATATCGGCACTTACCACCTTACCCGGCATCTTTATCTATACGCTGATGTCGCATGAACTCGCCAGCGAAGGCATTACCCTGGTATTCATCGGTAAGCTCAGCGTGGCAGGGCTGGCGTTATTCGCCCTCGTTCAGGCAGCCAAAGCCTGGGCCCGATATAAGCATATCGATCCGTCAGCCAACCATGAGTGTACAGGTAAATGATAAAACGGAATAAAGCGCGGCTGGCTCGCTATTACCGGGTGGGTTTGATTGCTCTGCTACTGCTCGGGCTAATGGCATGGGCATGGATACCTGGCGTGAGTGATTTTCTCCACGGCGGCCTGGCAGCATTTACCACACTCGATCAGCATGCTCTGGAAAACTTTATTCGTTCTTATGGAACCCAGGCGGCGGTGGTGTCGTTCTTCCTGATGATCTTACAGGCCATCGTTGCACCGCTTCCTGCGTTTGTGATCACGTTTGCCAATGCCTCGCTGTTTGGCGCATTTTGGGGCGGCGTACTATCCTGGAGCAGCGCAATGGCAGGTGCGGCGCTGTGCTTTTTTATTGCCCGCATTTTAGGTCGCGGTGCGGTAGAAAAGCTGACCGGAAAAACGGTGCTGAACAATATGGACGCTTTTTTCGAGCGCTATGGTAAGCACACTATTCTGGTCTGCCGCCTGTTACCTTTTGTGCCGTTCGACCCGGTAAGCTACGCGGCAGGCCTGACCTCAATTCGTTTTCGCCATTTTTTCATCGCCACCGGCATCGGACAGTTACCCGCCACTATCGTCTACTCATGGGCGGGAAGCCTGTTAACCGGCGGCACATTTTGGTTTGTGACGGGTCTGTTTGTCCTGTTTGCCCTAAGCGTGGTGATATCGGTGGCGAGAAGCCTTTATCTTGAGCGCCAACGGAAAAAAAGCTGAGACCTTCCCCCATTTTTAACCATGGAGATATTATGCGTTACTGCTTATTGTGTCTGAGTTTGTTGCTCTGCCCGCTGGCGACGTTTGCCCAGGACGCCAGCTGGCAACAAATCAAAAATGACGCCCGTGGTCAAACGGTGTGGTTCAACGCCTGGGGTGGCGACAATGCAGTTAACCAGTATCTCGACTGGGTTAGCGGCGAGATGAAAACGCACTACGACATTAACCTGAAAATCGTGCGCCTGGCAGACGCTGCCGATGCCGTAAAACGCATCCAGACGGAAGCGGCATCCGGGCGAAAAACCGGCGGCTCTGTCGATTTACTGTGGGTTAACGGCGAAAACTTCCGTACGCTAAAAGAAGCCGGGCTACTGCAAACCCAGTGGGCGCAAACGCTGCCTAACTGGCGCTATGTTGATACACAAAAACCGGTGACCGAAGATTTCTCCGTTCAAACAGAGGGGGCTGAATCACCGTGGGGCGGTGCCCAACTCACTTTTATTGCCCGGCGCGATCTTACCGCGCAGCCGCCACAATCTCCGCAGGCACTGTTTAAATTCGCGCAGGCGCACCCTGGCACGGTGACCTATCCACGCCCGCCCGACTTTACTGGAACGGCTTTTCTTGAGCAGTTGCTAATTTCGCTCACCACCAAACCACAGGCATTGAAAGTTGCGCCAGATACAGCGACATTCGCCGAAGTTACCGCGCCATTGTGGCAGTATCTTGATACTTTGCATCCTGTACTTTGGCGTGAAGGCAAAGATTTTCCGCCCACGCCAGCACGAATGGATGCACTGCTCAATAGCGGTACCCTGCGTTTATCATTGACCTTTAACCCGGGCCACGCGCAGCAAAAAGTGGCGAGCGGCGAATTGCCTAAAAGCAGTTACAGTTTTGGTTTCTCACAGGGCATGCTCGGCAACGTGCACTTTGTTGCCATTCCGGCGAATGCCCACGCCAGTGCCGGAGCAAAAGTCGTGGCAAACTTCCTGCTTTCTCCTGAAGCACAACTGCGCAAAGCTGACCCGGCTGTCTGGGGAGATCCTTCGGTGCTTGATCCACAAAAATTGCCTGACGAACAGCGTGATGCGCTGCTGGCGCGGATCCCACAGGGGCTCCCTGCCGTGTTGCCAGAACCGCATGCAGCCTGGGTAAACGCTCTGGAACAAGAATGGTTACGCCGCTACGGTACGCATTAATTCTGCTACTCTGGGCCATCATGGCGGCAGTTTATCTGCCGTTGGCGCCAGCGGCATGGTCTCTGATAACACCGGCGCTTAGTACCACACACTGGCTGGCGCTCTTTGCCGATCCTCAACTCCCGCAGGCGTTACTGGCAACACTGGTTTCCGTCGGCCTCGCGGCTGGGGGCGCGCTGATCATCGCGCTGCTGGCGATCCTCGCCTTGTGGCCCGGCGCAGGCTGGGTACGTCTGTATACGCGTCTTCCGTGGCTGCTGGCAATTCCGCACGTTGCCTTCGCCACCAGCGTGCTGTTGGTTTTTGCTGAAGGCGGCATACTTTGGCAATGGCTCCCGTTCCTCAGCCCACAGCCGGACCGCTACGGCATTGGACTTGGCGTAACGCTGGCGGTGAAAGAGAGCGCTTTTTTGTTATGGATTCTCTCGGCCCTACTGAGTGAGAAACAACTTTCTCAGCAGGTTATCGTATTGGATTCGCTGGGTTACAGCCGACTGCAATGCCTGAACTGGCTGGTTCTGCCCGCTATCGGCCCGGCATTAGGTAAAGCTATGCTGGCGATTGTTGCCTGGTCACTCTCCGTTGTTGATGTGGCAATCGTTCTTGGCCCCGGCAATCCGCCAACGCTTGCCGTATTGAGCTGGCAGTGGCTCAGTCAGGGCGACGTAGAACAGCAGGCGAAAGGCGCACTTGCCAGTCTGTTACTGGTGCTGTTGCTCCTTGTTATCGCGCTGGTGGGTTATCTGCTCTGGCGTGCCTGGCGACATACTATTCCGGCAGTAAACGGTGAACGCCAGCATTTTTCATCTATGACAATCGCACGCCCGCTGGTACAGATTTTGCCCGTCAGCGGTGTGGTATGCGCGCTGGTACTGGCGCTTATCGCCAGCTATTCCTCGCTAAACAACGAGGCGCTCAACAATAGCCTGCAACTGGGGCTCCTTTCCAGCGTGCTGGCGCTACTGATACTTTTTGCCTGGCTGGAATGGGGTCCACAAACCGGACACCGCTGGGTCTGGCTACCGCTCATTTTGCCTGCGCTACCACTGGTAACCGGACAATATCTGCTGGCGTTAGATGCCGAACAAGATGGACTGATGACGACCATTATCTGGGGCCACCTGCTGTGGGTGATGCCCTGGATGCTATTTGTGCTTAAACCGGCTTGGCAGCGCATTGACCCACGATTAATTTTGATTGCGCAAACCCTGGGCTGGACGCGGGGGCGGATATTCTGGCTGGTGAAATGCCCGCAGCTGGCGCGCCCGGCATTGATTGCCTTCGCGGTTGGCTTCTCAGTTAGTATCGCCCAGTATATGCCAACGCTGTGGCTAGGTGCCGGACGCTATCCCACGTTCACCACCGAAGCGGTGGCATTAAGCAGCGGCGGTAGCAGTGCGATTCTGGCAACACAAGCGTTGTGGCAGCTGCTTTTACCACTGCTCGTTTTCGCACTTGCAGCCTTTCTCGCCGCGTGGATCGGCCGCTTTCGACAAGGACTCCGCTAATGCTTACCGTACGAGGCGTTTCGTTGTACCAGGGCGTGAAAGCGCTGGTGAAAGACGTTAATTTTCAGGTTAACAAAAGTGACATCGTCACAATTATGGGACCTTCCGGCAGCGGGAAATCTTCGCTGTTTTCATGGATGATCGGGGCGTTGCCTCCCCAGTTTCAGGCCTCAGGCGAACTGTGGCTTAATGAACGACGCATCGATACGTTACCTACCGCGCAGCGCCAGATTGGTATTTTGTTCCAGGATGCGCTGCTGTTTGACCATTTCAGCGTTGGGCAGAATTTACTGCTGGCCTTACCCGCCAGCCTGCAAGGTCCCGCCAGACGCCATGAGATTGAATGCGCTCTCGCACGCGCTGACCTGGCAGGTTTTTATTCGCGCGATCCGGCGTCACTCTCCGGCGGACAACGCTCGCGTGTCGCCCTGCTCCGTACACTACTGGCGCAGCCCCAGGCACTGTTACTCGATGAACCCTTTAGCAGGCTGGATGCGTCGCTACGCGATAACTTTCGCCAATGGGTCTTCACCGAGGTGCGTAAGCTGGGGATCCCGGTGGTACAGGTGACCCATGACGCGCAGGACGTGCCGCCTGCAGGCCGCGTATTTCAGATGGAAAACTGGGTGTGAATGTGGCGATATGCTGCATTAACGCAAGGTTTTTACGTAACTGGCGGCACAGAATGTCGTCTTCTTTTTTTCAATGTCGGGCTATTCGATGAAACGTGTTTCTCAAATGACCGCGCTGGCACTGGCTTTAGGGCTCGCTTGCGCTTCTTCCTGGGCTGCTGAAACAGCACAGGCGCTCACCCTCAACCAGTTACAGCAAAAGCAAGGCGCGGCAATCGATACCCGTCAGAGCGCTTTTTACAACGGTTGGCCACAATCGCTCAATGGTCCTTCAGGACACGAACCTTACGCACTGAATCTGTCTGCCGCCTGGCTCGACAAGATGAATGATGAACAACTCAGCGCCTGGGTTAAGTCACATCAACTTAAGACCGACGCTCCGGTGGCGCTGTATGGCCGTGATAACGACATGCAGGCCGTTAAATCCCGTCTGCAAAAAGTTGGCTTTAACCATATCTCAACCCTCAGCGATGCGCTGACAGATCCTGCGCGTCTGCAACGTCTGCCGCACTTCGAACAGTTGGTTTACCCACAGTGGCTGCACGAACTTCAGCAGGGTAAAGACGTGACTGCCAAACCAGCGGGTAACTGGAAAGTGATTGAAGCCGCCTGGGGCGCGCCGAAGTTGTATCTGCTCAGCCACATCCCCGGCGCGGGTTACATTGATACCAATGAAGTTGAAAGCGAACCGCTGTGGAATAAGGTTTCCGATGAGCAGCTTAAAGCGATGCTGGCGAAACACGGTATCCGTCACGACACCACGGTAATTTTATACGGCCGCGATGTCTATGCCGCCGCACGCGTGGCACAAATTATGTTGTACGCAGGCGTGAAAGACGTTCGTCTGCTCGACGGCGGTTGGCAAACCTGGTCCGACTCAGGTTTACCGGTCGAACGCGGCACTCCGCCAACGGTGAAACCAGAACCTGATTTCGGCGTGAAAATCCCTGCCCAGCCGCAGCTGATGCTCGATACGGAACAGGCTCGCGGTCTGCTGCATCGCCAGGATGCGTCTTTAGTAAGCATTCGTTCATGGCCAGAATTTGTCGGTACTACCAGCGGCTACAGCTACATTAAGCCAAAAGGTGAGATCGCAGGCGCACGTTGGGGCCACGCGGGCAGCGACTCCACCCACATGGAAGATTTCCATAACCCGGATGGCACCATGCGCAGCGCGGATGACATCGCCGCGATGTGGAAGCAATGGAATATCCTGCCGAATCAACAGGTCTCTTTCTATTGCGGTACCGGCTGGCGTGCTTCAGAAACGTTTATGTATGCCCGCGCGATGGGCTGGAAAAACGTCTCTGTTTACGATGGTGGCTGGTACGAGTGGAGCAGCAATCCGAAAAACCCGGTCGCCAGCGGTGAACGGGGTCCGGACGCCAGCAAGTAAGACTGGCATTATTGCCGGATGCGGTGAGAACGCTTTACCCAGCCTGGATATATCATCGTTGTAGGCCGGATAAGCGAAGCGCATCCGGCAACGCATTACCTTACGCCTGACGCTGAACGGTTTTCAGCGTCAGATATCCGCTCCAGATCCGGGTGAACGTTGTCATCCAGCACAGCGCGCCAAAGACCCACGCCAGCACGGCAAAATAGTCCGGGAACAGACACCCCAACACAAACAGCAAAATCGTCTCAGTTCCTTCGGTTAATCCACCCAGATAATAAAACGATTTATGCGCGTAACCGGGGTTATCAATCTGATGTTTTGCTGCCAGTGCGGCGAAAGCCAGAAAGCTGCTACCGGTGCCAATAAACGCGAACAACAGCCAACTGCCTGCCAGCGCATTCTGCGCCGGAGCGGCAAGAATAAAACCAAACGGCACAAGGGCGTAAAACAAAAAATCGAGCGAGATATCGAGAAATCCGCCGGCGTCTGATAGTCCTCTGCGCCGCGCCAGCGCCCCATCCAGTCCGTCAAACAACCGATTGAGTACAATGGCCACCAGCGCCGCCAGATACCAGCCTAACGCCAGAAATGGCAACGCCAGCACGCCAATGGCAAATCCGACCAGCGTAAGTCCGTCCGGGGTAATCGCCGGTTTATCGATAATACCTACGCACCGATGCAACAGCGGTTTTAATCGTGGATGAAGATGGCGGTCAAGCATGCGGGCGTCCTTTAAAACTGTCACACAGTCCCTGCGAGGGAATATCGAGAGCGGCATTAAAACGCGCCGAGAGATTTTGAAACGCAATCAGCGCGGTCATTTCCGTAATGGCAACATCGGTAAAATGCTGCTTCATCTGAGCTTTCAGCGCATCGTCAACCTGTGGAGGCGTTGCGGTAACCGCATCGGCATAGGCCAGCGCGACGCGTTCTTCAGCGCTAAACAGCGTCGAATCTTGCCAGTTGACAACCTGCATGACTTTATCCAGCGCGCCACAGCGTTCTGCCAGCCGTAAACTATTCGCATCAACACAGAAAGCACAGTGGCAGACCTGAGAAACGCGGGTCATCAACAGCGCGCGCATCACCGGCGTTAAGCGCGCCTTTTTACGCTCCAGAAACCCGACAAACAGCGCCACCAGCCAGAACAGAAACGGCATCCGCCCCCACCAGCGCGTGGGATGCAGCACATCGCCATAATGTTTTTTCTGCGTGGCAACGAGCGGTTTTAAACTGGAAGGGATACGCGTTAACGGCTTTACCCACGACTGAGGTTCGTTCAACGGTGACTCCTGAATACTTTAGATAAAACAAAGATAACGATAGTATGTCATTTTCTGCTGTTAGATCTTGATGAATATGATGAAAACCCTCGACGTGGTCGCCGCTATCATTGAACGTGATGGCAAAATTTTACTGGCTCAGCGTCCGCTTCATGCGGATCAGTCAGGCATGTGGGAGTTTGCCGGGGGTAAGGTTGAGCCGGGCGAAAGTCAGCCCGAGGCGCTGATCCGTGAATTGCGTGAAGAGTTGGGCATTGAGGCGGTCGTGGGGCGCTACATTGCCAGTCATCAACGCGAGGTTTCAGGCCGATTGATTCACCTACACGCCTGGCATGTACCGTCTTTTCAGGGGGAATTGAGAGCATTTGAACATCAGGATATCGTCTGGTGCTCACCCGAAGAGGCGCTGCGTTATCCGCTGGCACCCGCCGATATCCCGTTGTTAGAGGCGTTTATCCTTTTACACGCCGCCAGACCAGCGGATTCGTGCTGATCGTTTTATCATCGCGCTGGCACTGCAACAGAACGCCATCGGCTTTAATCACCGCCCCTTCAGAGTAGTTTTGATCCTGATAAATACAGCACTGGCTACAGGGCTGTGCCCGTTGACCGCTGGAACTGAACACTTCCGGCGGTACATTCACCTGCACATCCGGGCGATAAAGCTGATTTGCCAGCGTCGCGCTGGACACCAGAACCAACGCTCCTGCCATGATTAAACGGCGCATTGTGTTTCCTTTTTAACTGACATTTATGCTCAGTATAACGGTATAAATCGGCAGAAACTTTAGTCCCTTCCATCATCGTTTTTGGTTATGACCCACGGCGCAATATTAATTTACTTAGCGGGGTTAATTTTTTCTTGCGTCACGTCACACTGCTGATGGTATAGTCAAAAACTGCACAACACATAACATAAATATCAAAAATATAACCATATCAATACATAAGAGGTTCTTATATCTATGGATCAGACATGTTCTCTGGAGTCATTTCTCAACCATGTGCAAAAGCGCGACCCGAATCAGACCGAGTTCGCGCAAGCCGTTCGTGAGGTAATGACGACGCTGTGGCCCTTTCTTGAGCAGAACCCGCGTTATCGTCAGATGTCGTTGCTGGAACGTCTGGTTGAACCGGAGCGCGTGATCCAGTTCCGCGTAGTTTGGCTGGACGATCGCAATCAGGTGCAGGTCAACCGCGCGTGGCGCGTACAGTTTAGCTCTGCCATTGGCCCGTACAAAGGCGGTATGCGTTTCCACCCTTCCGTGAACCTGTCTATCCTGAAATTCCTGGGTTTCGAGCAGACCTTTAAGAACGCCCTCACCACGCTGCCAATGGGCGGTGGTAAAGGCGGGAGTGATTTCGATCCGAAAGGTAAAAGCGAAGGCGAAATCATGCGTTTCTGCCAGGCACTGATGACCGAACTGTTCCGCCATTTAGGTCCTGATACCGACGTCCCGGCGGGCGATATCGGCGTGGGTGGTCGTGAAGTCGGCTTTATGGCCGGGATGATGAAAAAACTGTCCAACAACAGCGCCTGCGTCTTTACCGGTAAAGGTCTCTCTTTTGGCGGCAGCCTGATCCGCCCGGAAGCCACCGGCTACGGTCTGGTGTACTTCACCGAAGCAATGCTCAAACGCCATGGTCTGGGCTTTGAAGGCATGCGCGTGGCGGTTTCTGGCTCCGGCAACGTGGCGCAATTCGCCATTGAGAAAGCCATGGAGTTTGGCGCGCGGGTAGTTACCGCCTCTGATTCCAGCGGTACCGTGGTTGACGAAAGTGGATTTACTAAAGAAAAACTGGCGCGTCTGTGTGCGATCAAAGACAGCCGTGACGGTCGCGTGGCGGATTACGCCCGTGAGTTTGGTCTGACCTATCTGGAAGGCAAACAACCGTGGTCGGTTCCGGTCGACATCGCCCTGCCGTGCGCCACTCAGAACGAACTGGATGTCGATGCAGCGCGCGTACTGATCGCCAACGGCGTGAAAGCTGTCGCCGAAGGGGCAAACATGCCGACCACTATCGAGGCCACAGATCTGTTCCTCGAAGCGGGCGTACTGTTCGCACCGGGTAAAGCCGCAAACGCCGGTGGCGTAGCGACATCCGGTCTGGAAATGGCGCAAAACGCCGCTCGTCTGGGCTGGAAAGCGGAGAAAGTGGATGCGCGCCTGCACCACATCATGCTGGATATTCACCATGCCTGCGTTGAATACGGCGGCGAAAGCAAGCAGACCAACTACGTACGTGGCGCCAACATCGCGGGCTTCGTGAAGGTTGCCGACGCGATGCTGGGTCAGGGCGTGATTTAATATTGTCTCTGCAGGCCACTAAGCCGGATTAGGTACGGGTGCCGCATCCGGCTAAGCCTGATGCGCTATGCTTATCAGGCCTACAAACTTACAGGCCCGCCTCTTCAGAAGGCGGGCTTTTTTTCGCCGGACGTTTACGTGGCGCGCTTTTTTTCTTATCGCTACCACTACCGCCAGGTGCAGCAATTCCACGAAAGCGTCGTACCGGTGTGCTGCGCGCCTGATCGATAAGCTGATACAGCGTCCCCACCAGCGGCTGCATGAAATCCTGATAGCGACACTGCTTTTCGCTGATTTGGGTCAGGATAGATTCCCAGTGCGCTGTCATGTCCGGGCGCGTCGCCATTTCTGGCAACGAGTGGAACAGCGCTTTTCCCGCGTCAGTCGAATGGATATAACGTCCTTTTTTCACCAGGAATCCACGCTTAAACAGCAGCTCGATAATTCCGGCACGCGTCGCTTCCGTACCTAAACCATCCGTTGCGCGCAGGATCTTTTTCAGATCTTTATTCTGCACGAATCGCGCAATCCCGGTCATCGCTGACAGCAGAGTTGCATCAGTAAAGTGCCGCGGGGGCTGGGTCTGACGTTCAACTACTTCGCCTTTTTCGCACAGCAGTTCGTCATCTTTTGCCACCACCGGCAGCGGCGTCCCGTCATTATCTTCGTCGCGCTCTTTGTTGCCGAGCAGCGTGCGCCATCCGGCTTCCGCCAGAAAACGCGCTTTAGCGACAAACTTACCTTTGGCGATATCCAGCTCAATAACGCACTTCCTGAATACCGCATCTGCGCAAAATTGCATCAGATACTGACGGGCAATCAGGTTGTAAATTTTCGCTTCGTTGTCATTCAGGTTGATGGACGAACTGCGCGCGGTAGGAATGATGGCGTGGTGCGCATCCACTTTTTTGTCGTCCCAACAGCGATTTCGCGTATCGGGATTGACCGCCGGCTGCGGGAGCAGATCCGGCGCATGGACGCTAATCGCGTTCAGTACCGCGTGACGCCCGGCAAAGTGTTCTTCCGGCAGATAACGGCTATCCGAACGCGGATAGGTAATCAACTTATGGGTTTCATACAGTTTCTGGCAGATATCCAGAACGTTTTGCGCACTTAAACCGAAGCGCTTCGCCGCTTCAATCTGCAACGCAGACAGCGAGAACGGCAACGGCGCGGATTCTGATTCCCGTTTATCGTTATAGCTGGTGACTATCGCCGGTTGACCGTTAATGCGGTTCACCACGTGTTCAGCCAGCGTGCGATTCAGCAAGCGCCCTTCTTCATCCTGATACGGCTCACACGCTTCGCTCGGCTGCCAGATAGCGGTAAACCGCTCATCGGCAGGCGTTACGATATGCGCTTTCACTTCGAAGAAGTCTTTGGCGACGAAGTTCTCTATCTCTTCATCGCGACGCACAACCAGCCCGAGCACCGGTGTTTGTACGCGCCCGACCGAAAGTACGCCCTGATAGCCCGCGTTACGTCCAAGAATGGTGTAAGCGCGCGTCATATTGATACCGTACAACCAGTCCGCACGCGCTCGCGCCAGTGCCGACACGCACAGCGGGATAAACTCACTGTTGGCGCGCAGCCGCTCAATAGCCCGCTCAACGGCCTGCGGGTTGAGGTCGTTAATCAGGCAACGCTGCACCTTCTGACGCTTTTCAGGTGCCAGTTGCAGGTAATCCAGCACTTCATCCACCAGCAGTTGCCCTTCACGATCGGGGTCACCGGCGTGAATAACTTCGCTGGCTTCATGCAAAAAGCGCTTAATGACGTTGAGCTGTTTGGTCACCGAGGGGCGCGGTTGCAGTTGCCACTTTTCCGGGACAATCGGCAGATCGACCAGACTCCAGCGAGCATAACGACTGTCGTAGGCATCCGGCTGCGCCTGTTCAAGCAGGTGACCAATACACCAGGTCACCACTTGTCCATTTCCGCATTCGATAAAACCATCGCCTTTGCGATGCGGCTTCGGCAGCACATCGGCGATAGCACGCGCCAGACTTGGTTTTTCGGCAATAAACAACCGCATCGAGTTAACGAATCTCAACCATGGCGCGACCGCCACGAGCTTCCACTAACTCACCAATGGCGGTGAGATCGATACCGAACTGCGCCGCTGCCGCTTTCACTTCGGCTTCAGCTTCCGGCGTTACCGCCAGCAACAGGCCACCGGAAGTTTGCGGATCGCACAGCAGATCGCGTACCGATTGCGGCATTTCACCCATCAGGTGTCCGTAGCTGGCAAAGTTACGTTGGGTACCACCCGGCACCGCGCCCTGCGCGATGTATTCTTCAACGCCTGGCAGCTTAGGAATATCCTGGTAGACGATCTGCGCCTGAACGCCTGCACCCTGACACATCTCACTCAGATGCCCCAGCAGACCAAAACCGGTAACATCGGTCATGGCTTTCACGCCATCAATATCGGCGAATGCCGCACCGGCAATGTTCATCCGGCACATCACTTCTGTCGCCAGTCCTTTGTGTTCTTCTTTCAGCAGTGATTTTTTCTCAGCAGTTGTCAGAACGCCAATACCCAGAGGCTTGGTCAGGAACAACTTACACCCTGCTTCAGCGGTGCTGTTTTTCTTCACGCGTTCGGTCGGCACAACGCCGGTTACCGCAAGGCCGAAGATTGGCTCTGGGGCATCGATAGAGTGACCGCCCGCCAGCGCAATACCCGCCTGACGGCAGGCAAAGCGTCCGCCTTCGGTTACTTCGCGGGCGATTTCCGGTGCCAGCTTATCCAGCGGCCAGCCCAGAATAGCAATTGCCATAATCGGTTTGCCGCCCATAGCGAAAATATCGCTGATGGCGTTAGTCGCGGCGATGCGGCCAAAATCAAACGGATTATCGACAATCGGCATAAAGAAATCGGTGGTGCTGATAACGCTGGTGCCGTTTCCCAGATCGTATACGGCCGCGTCGTCGCGGGTTTCATTACCCACCAGTAAGTTCGGATCAACAAACTTCGCCTGCTCGCTGTGCAGGATGGTTTCCAGCACTTTTGGGGAAATTTTACAACCGCAACCGGCTCCGTGGCTGTATTGCGTTAAACGAATAGCTTGCTCGCTCATGGACATCTCCTGTCATTGCAATCCGGATATGGTAGCGCTCATTCCATGATGTGGTAAGAGTGACTGTCTGAATTCGGGTGTCTTTGCTCAGAATCCAGACAGTTTTGCCGTTGATATCAGAAATAACGGACGAATGCGCTCGGATCGGCAAGGTTAATCGTCGTGGATGCTTTTAGCTGCGGTGTGCCCAGATAGAGGAAACCGACGATTTTATCTTGCGGGCGACAGTCGAATGCTTCGCGAACGACCGCACTTTCGGTTAATGCACCACTGCGCCAGATACCGCCAAAGCCCTGGGCAATTGCGGCCATCTGCATAGCCATCACCGCACAACCGGCAGACATTTCTTGTTCCCACAGAGGAACCTTGTCGTTTTCTTCACATTTCGCCACCACGGTAATAATTAGCGGCGCGCGAAACGGTGCGCTGCGGGCTTTGTCCTGGGCTTTCTCGTCACTGCCTGCGGCAATCGCCCCTTTTTCAAGCACCGCGCTAAAACGCTCACGCCCTTCGCCCTCAATGACAAAGAATTGCCACGGTTGCAGCGTTTTGTGGTCTGGCGCGCGCATACCCGCCCGCAGAATGTTTTGCAGTTGCTCTCCTGTCGGGGCCGGCTCGACGAGACGAGAGGCGCTACGACGGGTAATCAGTAATTCGAGTGCATCCATTTGCTTAACTCCAACAATGAGATTTGTTCACAAAATTAACACGTGAGCGGATTTTGTTACAGCACAGGCGGTGATTCCTGCTGACAAGTGCTTGTCGGGTCATTACGATAGCCTCATCTTATCGCCTTTCTCCGGAATTTCGGGGTGGCGTGTTGTTAATCGGTAGGGAGAATACATGCGAACCCTGTGGCGATTTATTGCCGGATTTTTTAAATGGACATGGCGATTACTCAATTTCGTCCGTGAATTTGTGCTTAACCTGTTCTTCATCTTGTTGGTACTGGTGGGTGTGGGCATCTGGATGCAGGTCAGCAGCAGCAATACCAGTGAACACGCTGAGCGAGGCGCACTGCTGCTGGATATCTCGGGGGTGATTGTCGATAAGCCTTCGAGCACCAGTCGTTTAAGCGTTATTGGTCGTCAGCTGTTTGGCGCCAGTTCCGATCGTCTGCAGGAAAACTCCCTGTTCGATATCGTGAATACTATTCGCCAGGCAAAAGATGATCGCAACATCACCGGCATTGTGATGGATCTGAAAAATTTTGCCGGGGCCGACCAGCCTTCCATGCAGTATATCGGTAAAGCGCTGCGGGAATTCCGCGACAGCGGCAAGCCGGTCTTTGCCGTAGGCGATAACTTCAGCCAGGGGCAGTACTACCTCGCCAGTTTCGCCAATAAAATTTATCTCTCTCCGCAGGGTTCCGTTGATCTGCACGGCTTTGCCACCAACGGTTTGTACTACAAGTCCCTGCTCGACAAGCTGAAAGTTTCCACGCACGTGTTCCGTGTCGGAACTTATAAGTCTGCCGTAGAACCGTTTATCCGCGATGATATGTCTCCTGCCGCGCGTGAAGCCGACAGCCGCTGGATCGGCGAGCTGTGGCAGAACTATCTCGACACAGTCGCTGCCAACCGCCAGATCCCTGCCCAGCAGGTGTTCCCGGGCGCACAGGCCATGCTGGACGGTTTGACAAAAGTCGATGGCGATACCGCGAAATATGCGCTCGACAACAAACTGGTGGATGCACTCGCTTCCAGCGCTGAAGTCGAAAAAATGCTGACCAAACAGTTTGGCTGGAGCAAAACGGATAAAAATTATCGCGCCGTCAGCTATTACGATTACTCGCTGAAAACGCCAGCGGATACTGGGGACAGCATTGGCGTCGTCTTCGCGAATGGCGCAATTATGGACGGTGAAGAAACCCCTGGGAATGTGGGCGGGGACACGACTGCCGCGCAGATCCGCGAAGCGCGTCTTGATCCGAAAGTGAAAGCAATTGTCCTGCGCGTGAACAGCCCTGGTGGCAGCGTCAGCGCTTCCGAAGTCATTCGCGCTGAGCTGGCTGCGGCAAAAGCGGCAGGCAAGCCGGTTGTCGTGTCCATGGGCGGCATGGCGGCATCCGGCGGGTACTGGATCTCCACCCCAGCAAGCTACATTGTGGCAAACCCCAGCACGCTGACCGGTTCAATTGGGATCTTTGGCGTGATCAACACTGTGGAAAACAGTCTGGATTCCATTGGTGTACACACCGACGGCGTGGCGACATCCCCACTGGCGGATATCTCCATTACCAAGGCGTTACCACCTGAAGTGCAGCAAATGATGCAACTGAGCATCGAGAACGGCTATAAGCGCTTTATCACGCTGGTCGCAGATGCGCGTAAGACAACGCCTGAGCAGATTGACAAAATCGCGCAGGGCCACGTCTGGACCGGCCAGGATGCGAAAGCCAATGGTCTGGTAGACAGTTTGGGTGATTTTGATGACGCCGTGGCGAAAGCGGCTGAGCTGGCCAAACTGAAGCAATGGCACATTGAATATTATCAGGACGAACCGACATTCGTTGATATGGTGATGGACAGCATGTCCGGTTCCGTTCGTGCCATGCTGCCTGAAGCGATCCAGGCGATGCTCCCGGCGCCGCTCGCTTCTGCGGCGAGTACGGTTAAAGCAGAAAGCGAAAAGCTGGCCGCGTTTAACGATCCGCAAAACCGCTATGCGTTTTGCCTGACCTGCGCCAACGTTCGCTAACTATTGACCCCTCTTCGGGATGAAGAGGGGTTTTCTTTGAGACAGAAGAAAAGTCATGCAAAAGAAATCGATTTACGTTGCCTATACCGGCGGTACCATTGGTATGCAGCGCTCAGAACAGGGTTATATTCCTGTTTCCGGTCATCTCCAGCGTCAGCTGGCACTGATGCCTGAATTCCACCGCCCAGAGATGCCAGACTTCACCATCCATGAATACGTTCCGCTGATGGATTCCTCCGACATGACGCCAGAAGACTGGCAGCATATTGCGGAAGACATTAAAGCGCACTACGACGATTACGATGGTTTTGTCATTCTGCACGGCACTGACACCATGGCGTTTACGGCTTCGGCACTCTCATTTATGCTGGAGAATCTGGGCAAGCCAGTCATTGTGACAGGGTCACAAATCCCATTAGCAGAGCTACGTTCTGACGGACAAATCAATTTGCTGAATGCGTTGTACGTTGCAGCAAATTATCCGATCAATGAAGTTACCCTGTTTTTCAACAATCGATTGTTTCGCGGCAACCGGACCACTAAAGCGCATGCTGATGGTTTTGACGCGTTTGCCTCACCCAACCTTGCACCACTGCTGGAAGCCGGGATCCACATTCGCCGGCTGGGAACACCGCCCGCACCTCACGGCACAGGTGAGTTGATTGTGCATCCTATCACTCCGCAACCGATTGGCGTGGTCACTATTTATCCTGGGATCTCCGCTGATGTAGTGCGCAACTTCCTGCGCCAGCCGGTAAAAGCATTAATTTTGCGCTCCTACGGCGTGGGCAATGCGCCGCAGAATAAAGAGTTCCTGAAAGAACTTGAAGATGCGAGCTCGCGTGGCATTGTGGTGGTGAACCTTACGCAGTGTATGTCCGGCAAGGTGAACATGGGGGGCTACGCGACAGGGAATGCGCTGGCGCATGCTGGCGTGATTGGCGGCGCGGATATGACCGTCGAAGCCACTCTCACCAAACTGCACTATTTGCTGAGTCAGGGACTGGATACGCAGACAATTCGTGAAGCAATGACGCAAAATCTGCGTGGTGAGCTCACACCTGACGATTAAAGGAGTCTATGCCCATGGCCCGAGCCTTACTGTTGGTCGATTTACAAAATGACTTTTGTGCCGGTGGTGCCCTCGCGGTCCCACACGGTGACAGCACAATCGATATCGCCAACCGCCTGATTGACTGGTGTGCCATACGCGGCGACACGGTCGTTGCCAGTCTGGACTGGCACCCGGCGAATCATGGTAGTTTTGCCAGCCAGCATCAGGTCGAGTCCTACAGCCAGGGACAACTCGATGGCCTGGCGCAGACGTTCTGGCCCGATCATTGCGTACAAAACAGCGAAGGTGCTGCCCTGCATCCGCTGCTGAACCAGCGTGCGATAAGTCAAACGTTCACTAAAGGTGAGAACCCGCTGGTCGACAGTTACAGCGCGTTTTTTGATAATGGTCGTCGTCAGGCTACCGCGCTGAATGCATGGCTACTCGAACACCGCATTGCCGAGCTCATCATCATGGGTCTGGCTACCGACTATTGCGTTAAATTCACCGTTCTGGATGCGCTCGATCTTGGCTACACTGTCAGCGTTATAACCGACGGCTGCCGTGGCGTTAATATTCAACCCCAGGACAGTGCAAACGCCTTTATGGAAATGGCAACTGCGGGCGCAACGCTGTATACGTTGGACGACTGGCTGGAAACCCAGCCGTAAGCGATGCCGATAGGGTCTCTCCTGTCGGCGCGTTATCTCAGGCCAGCGCTGAAATCTCTTCCAGTGATACTTTGCGCGTTTCGATGCCGAAACAAAAAAGAATCAGCGCACATAGCACCAACATTACTCCTAGCACGATAAAGACCGTAACCGAGCCATAGCGGGTCAACAAAATAGCGACGCCATAAGGCGTAAACACAGCGACAATCCTCCCCACAGCATTCACAAAACCCGATCCTCTCAATCTAAGATGCGTGGGCCATAGTTCCGGGACATAAACTGCAGAGGCAAAGCAGACATACATATACAGAAAAAAAATCATCACCAGCCCGTAGCTCAGAATTGCCCACTCTTCAGTTTGAAGCGAATAGAAATACCCAAGCAAGGCGATAACAATCAACAAGAATGAGCCAAACAATCGCCGAGGAAAGTGATCGATAATTAACGCGGCAATAAATATCCCAACCGGCGCGCCAATCATAATTATCGCGGTCATAAATATGGATTTCGTTACATCGATTCCCGAATTAACAAATATCGTCGGGATCCATACCGTAATGGTATAGAGCGAAATATTCATTGCGATAAGCACCGTGATCGCCACCAGTGTACAGCGTAACATTGGCCCCTTAAACAAGAGCCAAAATGAACCACTTATCGTGCTTAAATCCGCCGACGAGCATTCGCTCCGGCAGGATGGTAAAGTGATGTTTTTTTCTTTCTCAATTTGCGATTCCACCTGCATTAGATGTTTTTCAGCTTCGCTTCTCTGCCCTTTGCCAGCCAGCCAACGCGGGGATTCAATATAGTATTTTCCCGACAGATACCAGGCCAACAGCATTGCCATGCCGCCGAGCAGAAACATCACCCGCCAGCTTAAAAGTGCAATAATCACGACGCCAATTGCCGCAGATAGCATTGGTGCCCAGTTGCCGACAAATGACAGACGGGCAGACCATTTCCCACGAACCGCGGGTGGAATGAATTCTGTAAATGAGGCATAGCCCACCATAATTAGCGCCCCCATTCCAATCCCCATCAGACAGCGGAAGAAAATAAGCCAGTACATGTTGGGCACAAACGTTGCAGCGCAGGCTGAGGCCCCGACGATTAACAAATTGACGCGGAACGCTTTGCGTCGACCGAGATAATCACCAATAAAGCCACCGGCTAGCGAACCGATAAAGTAACCAAACATCAGCGCTGAGGTAAACGCGGCATTTAGATAATTGTTTGACCAGCCTGTGCTGACTAGTTTTGCTAATACCACATTTCCGGAATAGCTGAGAAAACCAGTGATTAACAAACTAAAACTAATAATTCCAAAAATACGAAAATGAAATCGAGATAAAGGTAAGCGATCTAATCTTGCGCCGATAGGGTCAAATTGTTCCATCTGGATGCCTCAAATTCAGCTAAATAGAAAGTATGACGATCGCGGCAGAAAAATTTTGCCGCGCCATCCATCATCATTAGATTCTTATGGCATTTACCAGGTGCAAACTTAAAATAATATCGACACAACCCTCGTTATAGCTAATAAACGAGTTGAATATTATTCTCTTGGCAAAATGCAATCCACTCTGCACCCGGTGCCTTATTGGTTATTAGGTAATTAATATGGCTAAAGTCCACGAGCTGAACGAAAGCTTTACGGTCAAACTTTGAGTGATCAACTAACAGGGCCACCTCAGTCGCCTGGCGGATCATGGTTTTTTTAATTTCCGCTTCCGCTTCATTAGAATCAAGCGCCCCACTCTGCATATCCAAACCTTTGCAGCTCATCACCATGATATCAACATGATAACGGCTGATAATCTCCTTGGTGATTCTTCCCTGCAGCGACAGCGTATTCTTATTCAGCTCACCGCCGGTAGAAACCACGTTAATTTCTGACTGCGCCAACTCATGAAATGCTTCAGCCGAATTGGTAAGCAACGTCAGATCGTTTCTTTCCTTCAACAGCTTTAATAATTCCATCGCGGTACTGCTGGAGTCGGCAGCCATTGTGGTCTTATTTTTAATAAACGGTAATGCATTACGGGCAATGATCTGCTTTTCTTCGAAGAAAGATTTTGCACGCTTATAAAAATGAATATTGTCGGACAACGCGTTGGTATTGAGCACTGCACCGCCATATGTTCGGGTCAAAAAACCTTCATCTTCCAGTTTTTCAAGATCGCGGCGAATCGTTTCCTCAGTCACCTGAAAGATTGAACTTAAATTAGATACCACCACTTTCTTATCGTTAGCCACCATTTGCTTAATGGCTTGAATCCTGTCTTTTGCCGCCACGATGACACCTCTGTTTCCTGCAAAGTAATAATAAGACCCTAGTATCTCACAGGCTATGTTTATTTTCAAAAGAACATGTCTGAATCACAGATTTCAATACTTTTTTACGCAGAAACAGAGGTCAATTCTATCCGACTTAATTTATATCCAACGCTTCCGCCATTCGCCTCATCAATAATGAATCATCATCTGTCAGGGGAATGGTTAACGCCTCGACGTTCTCGCGAACCTGTTCAGGTGCGGTTGCACCACTCAGTAAGGTGATCAAATCGCTTTGCTTTAAAATCCACGCCAGAGCTAATGCGGGGATTGTGCAGCGGTATTTTTCACACAGTGGCTGCCACTGCTCTAGCATATCAATCACCCGCAGCATATTTTCCCGCTGAAACCAAACCTTGTTAGCCCGTGCGCCGCCAGGAACGTAATCTCGGGCGATAGTACCGGTCAACAACCCCTGCTCAAGTGGTGAATATACCTGCACGATGATGCCATTCTGCTGGCATAGCGGCAGCAGATCAGCTTCCAGCGCCCGGTCAAGAATGCTGTACTTGGCCTGGATGATATCCAGCTCACCGTGTTTGAGATACTCTTTGATATGCCCGGCATCGACGTTCGCCGCACCAATCGAACGGATTTTCCCCTCTTTTTTCAGTGCATTCAGCGTGTCTACGGTTTCCGCAATCGGCGTAAAACAGGGTTCAACCGACTGCCAGTGGGTCATATAGATATCAATACTGTCGATACCCAATCTTTGCAGGCTGGCATCAACCTCCTCACGAATAGACTCAGGCGTGAGGTTTTTATACAGCTGGCGATCGCCCACTTTGTTAAACAGGCTGCCTGTTCGCTCCCAGACGATGCCGCATTTGGTTTCAACAACTACCTCGCTGCGCTGCAGCTTTTTCAGCGCCTGACCGACAATCACTTCACTGTTGCCAAAGTTGTAGCCTGGCGCGGTATCAATCAGATTAATACCGCAGCGATGCGCCTCAACAATGGTATCAATACAAATCTGCAAATCGAGATCGCCATTCCATGCCGGACCGCCGCCAATGGCCCATGTACCTAATCCCATGCGGGAAAGCGTAATATCCGTACTGCCTAAAGGAATCATTTTCATCTGCTGCTATTACCCTTCGTATTCGTCAAGAAGTTGTTCAACCAGCTTTCTGTTCTTCACACCCGTCGTCGCGCCCACGCTCAGTACCGATATTGCCGCCGTTGCATTAGCAAACAGCGCGCAGTCGCGAAGCGGCTTACCTTCAAGCAGCGCGGAGATAAATCCTGAAGCAAAGTTATCCCCCGCGCCGATGGTGTCGATGGCGGTAATCCCCGACACGGCCGGGACTACCATTTTCATATCGACACGTTTGATAAAGCAGCCTCTTTTGCCGGTCTTAATCACGACGGTTTTCACACCACAGTTCAGGAAACTGTCGGCAATCTCATCCAGCGTATCTTTCCCGGTGAGCAGTTTTGCCTCTTCAAAATTGGGAAACAGATAATCCACGTAGCTCAGCGCTTCACGGATGTCGTCCAGCGTTTCATTCAGTCGCGGTTTAATCATATCCGCGCAGATAATGAGCTTATGCGCTTTCGCCTGTGTGAAAATTGCCGTCAGTGCATCACCATCCAACAACGGGCTATTAAAAATACTCGCTAGCGACAGCAGCTTTGCCTGAGAAAAACGGTCGAAATCAACATCGTTTATATTCAGTTTCCATAAACTGCCGTTACGGTTAGTCACAAAGGTGCGTTCGCCATCAGCGGTGACTAAACCTACGTTAATGGAAGTATCAATATCAGCATCCTGCTTCAGGCTTTTAATATCAATATTCTCCCGATGGCAGTGGTCGACAATAAAATAACCGGCTGCATCATTACCTATCCGACTCATTAACGCCGTGCGATGGCCAAGGCGAGAAATAATCGTCGCCTCATTAATAGCGTCACCTCCCGTGGTCATTGCTATTCGTTCTAATGGATAAGAGTCAACATCAAAGATATTTTTACTCACTGGTTGCAAGGGAATATCAACAATTGCCGCCCCTATACAAATAACCTCGATATTATCCATATTGTCATTCCGCTTTACCGTCAGAGCCAAACAGTTTGATTTTCTCCAGCGCGCGCTCTTTTACCGCTTTGCGAACTTCACGCTCAACGTGCAGGAACGGCTGATTCTGGTTCTCCTGCACCGCCGCCATTGCCGCCTGGCACAGTTCGGTATGAATATTGATTTTCGAAATACCTAATGAAATGGCTTTTTTGATATCCGCATCGCTAATGCCGGACGCGCCGTGCAGCACCAGCGGAACGGATACCGCCTCGCGCACGCGTTTGACCACATCGAAATTCAGTTTCGGCTCAGAGGTATAAACGCCGTGCTGGTTACCAATCGCCACCGCCAGAGAATCGCAGCCGGTACGCTCGACAAATTCCGCCGCCTGACTCGGGTCGGTATAGTGATAGCCCGCCAGCGCTTCTTCATAAACCGTTTCATTCCCCACGTGGCCCAGCTCCGCCTCAACCGGAATACCCAACGGATGGAAGAAGTCCACCGCCTCTTTAGTCAGGCGAATATTCTCTTCGAAATCAAAAGCGGAGGCATCGCGCATCAGTGAATTCATGCCGTGAGTCCAGGCGTTATGAATAATTTCCATGCTGCGCCCGTGATCCCAATGGGTAATAACCGGCACCGAGGCTTTTTTCGCCATCGAAACCATCATATGTGAAAAATCTTCAAACGAGGTATTACCCACAAAACCGGTGCCGAATGAGATAATCACCGGCGATTTAGACTCTTCCGCCGCATCCATCACCCCCATTAACATTTCCGCATTCCACACGTTAAAGTGGGCAATCGCATAATGTTTATTCTGGGCATCATTTTCCCAATATTTAATATCTGCCAGCATAGTTGTTTCTCCCTTTTCAATAAATTAATGGTTAACTTTAATAACGCCTTTGATAATTTCACGTTTGTTGTTAACTGACTCATCAAACGCGCGCTGAACATCTTCATAATCATAAATATGCGTCACCATCGACTTGACATCGAAACGCCCGGAGGAAATGGCTTCAATAGTGACCGGATAGCGGTTGGCGTAGCGGAAAACAGTCTGAATGGAGACTTCACGGTTAATTTTGAGGAAATTAATTGCCGAATCACCAGGAACCGTCCCAACGATCATGATTTTCCCACCGCGCATCACCAGGTACGGAGCCTGCTTAACGGTGATTGCCGAGCCGGCAGTTTCAAAAACAATGTCAGCCCCCATATCGCCGGAGAACTGCTGACAGCGGGCAACGGTGTCCTCTTTCGCCCCGTTGATCACAGTCGTCGCGCCAAGCTGCTCGGCCATGGCCAGACGCTTTTCCAGGACATCAACAACGGCGATGTCGGTAGCACCCAAACATTTACAGGCTTGCAGGGTCATTAAACCAATACAGCCCGCCCCCAAAATGACGATTTTCTTGCCCGGTTTAACGTCCGCCAGCATTGCGGCATGCATCCCTACCGCCGCAGGCTCTACCAGCGCGCCTTCCATGGTGTCCATGTTATCGGGCAGCTTGTAAGTGAAGCTCTCCGGATGGCACAGATAGTGGGTTAGCGCGCCGCGATAATTAGGCTGCGTGGCCATAAAGTCGACATCAGGACAGATGTTGTATTTGCCCTCCAGACAGTAGCGGCAGTGACCGCACGGCACGCCGGGTTCAATGTTCACCCGGTCGCCCGGTTTAAATTTACTGACGCGATTTCCTACCGCCACCACCGTACCGGCACATTCATGTCCGAGGCCAATTTCCTGGTTCGGGTCTTTTGGCGGAATAAAGGGACCTGATTCGAAACCGTGAACATCTGAACCGCAAATACCTACGTATTCAATTTTGATCAGTACTTCATGCTCTTTGGGTACCGGGATATCGGCGGCAATAATTTTCATCGTGCCCGGCGTTTTTAATATCGCTTTTGAATTTTTCATTTTATTTCCCATCAATATTATTTGCTGGTAACTGCATCAATACCGAGACTTTCGACAGAGACGCCTTTGGTTTCAATTCCGATGGTAGCAATGGCGACAGCGACAATAATGGAGACCGCACCCAGCAGTACAAATACACCCGTCACTCCATAACCGTTAAGCAATACCGCGACCGCATAAGGCGCGGCGATACCGCTGATACGCCCTACCGCATTCGCCAGACCAGAACCGCGAAGTTTCGCTTCGGTCGGCCATATTTCCGGAACATAGACTGCCGAGGCGTAACAAACGTACATATAGACAAAAGTAATCAGGAAGAAACCAATTAGCGTAATCAGTAGCATGCTGGTTTGCAGTGAATAGATATATCCCAGCACGGCAATTAACACTAATAATCCCACACCCATTGTCTTTCTGGGAATTTTATCCATTACCAGCATGGCGATAAAAATCCCAAACGGCGCGCCGAACATACTCATGGTATTTAAGACAATGGAGTCTTTCAGATTAATACCCTGAGTCATAAATATTGTCGGTAGCCAATTAATTAAGGTGTACTGGACGACGTTCATGGCAATCAGGACAAAGGAACCTAAAA
Source organism: Citrobacter sp. Cpo089 (assembly GCF_030332695.1). Taxonomy (NCBI): domain Bacteria; kingdom Pseudomonadati; phylum Pseudomonadota; class Gammaproteobacteria; order Enterobacterales; family Enterobacteriaceae; genus Citrobacter; species Citrobacter sp. Cpo089. The sequence goes on from NZ_JAOWHJ010000024.1 coordinate 36,561, forward strand.
TAACTCGCTTGAGTAACACACCCGTTAATAAGGCCGAGTAAGGAACTGTGCGCGGGGCTTTGCCGTCATCTTCAAATACCACAGGCGGCAGTGGCTTGCCGGTCTGCTGAACAACCCCTTCTTCAATGGCCCGCATCACCTTTTCAGCTTCGGCGTAGCGTCCGCGGGATTCCAGCCAACGAGGCGACTCTGGGAAACTACGCCAGGCAATAATGGTCGCCACCAGCGACAGTACGGCCGGGATCAGCAACTGCACGCGCCAGTTCCATTCGGCGCTGATTAACGGCGTCAATCCCATCGCGATCAGCGAACAGAGCGGATAAGACCAGTTACCGATAAACGAGACCCGGCTTGACCAGGTGCCGCGATTTCTGCCTGGCATATATTCGGTGAACCCGGCAAACAGAGTCACCAACAGCGCGCCTAATCCAACTCCCATTACAAAACGGCAGGCGATCAGGAAAGTCATATTGGGTGAAAACGCGCCAACGATCATAGAAATAATATGAATCGCTTCATACAAAATAAATGCGTTTTTACGTCCGGTTTTATCGCCGATAATTCCCCCACCGAGCGCGCCGAGAAACATTCCCGCCGTCGTAATGGCAGAAAACGTGGCGGTGGTGGAATTATCGGTCCAACCAAGCTCTTTTAACTGCGCGAGAATTAATCCGCCAACGGCATTACTCCAACAAACCAGTAATCCAAAGGCAACCATCGCAAACATCGACGTGTGCCAACGGCAGTCAGGTAGCCTGTCCAGCCTGGCGCCGCAGTGCGGTTTTGCTATTTGTTCCATGCGATAACGTCCTTTTAATAAACATGTTATTCATCAAAGTCGTAAGTCATGATGACTTTAATCGCGGTTTTATCGACCATGGCGTCAAACCCTTCGCGCCATTGCGACAGGCCGATACGGTGAGTGATCATCGGTTTAACGTTGATTGCGCCGCTGGCCAGCAGGCGTATAGCATTGCGCCAGGATGTGGAATCGTAGGCCATATGGCCAATGATGCTTTTATTCCACGCGGTGATATCGTTGATGGAGAAATCGAGAGGTTTAAAGCCCATACCGACGCGAACGACTTCACCATTCGGGCGCAGCATTTCGATCGATTGTTTTAGGGCGATATTGGCACCAGAGCATTCGATGACCAGCCCCAGATTGTCTTTACCGCAGATTTCCTGGCAGCGTGCAACCACATCTTCGGTCGAACCGTTAACGACAGCTGTCGCACCCAGCTCTTTGGCGATCGGGAAGCGTACGGCAACATCCTCTTCCAGCCCGACCATCACAATATTAACGGCCCCCATAATGCGCGCCATTTGAACGGAAAAGAGTCCTAATGGACCGGTACCAAAGACCACCACATCCTGGCCTGCAAGAAATTTGGATTGCTGAGCGATAGATTTGTAGGCATTGCATATAGGATCCAGTACAGCCGCCTCTTCATAATCTACCCCTGCCGGGATTTCCCACAGAGCATGGCGGTGAATTTTGAGTATTTCCCCAGGGACCAGACAATATTTAGAAAACCCACCGCCCCAGGTATTGTTGTCCAGACCTAAATTCACCTTTTCTGTACAACAAAGAAAATCGCCCTGTTCACAGGCCGGACAAACGCCGCAAACGTGCCCGCTGTTGTCAGACACAACTCGCTGTCCCACCTTCCAGTCCTTAACCTTGTCGCCAACCTGCACAATTTGACCCGCAAATTCATGACCACGAATCGAATTAAACTGCTCGGATCCACTGTCGACATTGTAGTGTTTCATGTCAGCGCCGCAGATAGCAGCAGCCTTAATTTCAATCACAACGTCATCCGGACCACATACCGGTTCCGGAACATCAATCATCTTGTAGCCGCCAAAGGCCTTGCCAAATCTTGCCAGTGCTTTCATGAAATTTTCCTTTGTGTTTAGTTTTGCATCAGTGACCATCATACTTATCCATATAATTTTTGAGGTCAACACCAAATCTTTAAAACACAGATTTTGATCTGTATTTCACAACCAAGATCACAAATAAATGCAAAGTTGAACTGAAACCCAAGTGAACGTGGCTGCCGCTTCGCTAAAATGGCGTGAACCCCTTCGCATTTTTCCTGTTATGAAACTGTTAACCTGTGGGTGCTGTTTTTTTCGCCACGCCATTTCCGTGGCGTGTTTGCTTGTTTAAATGTCAAAGAGGAACACCGATGAAACTATTGCCTTTGTTGGCAGCACTACCCCTGCTCTGCGCCAGCGTTGTTTCCGCCAGTTCACTGATGTCAGTTGGCTACTTTAATGGTGGCGGCGACGTCACTGCCGGTCCCGGTGGCGACATCAATAAACTGGATGTTCGCCAGATAACCCATCTCAACTATTCGTTTGGCCTTGTCTATAACAACGAAAAAGACGAGACCAATGACGCCTTAAAAGACGCCAGCAAACTGCATCAGATTTGGCTTTCACAGAAAGTGCAGGGTGATTTGCTGAAAATTCCACAGCTGCGTAAACAAAATCCAAACCTGAAAGTTTTGCTTTCCGTCGGCGGTTGGGGAGCGCGTGGATTCTCTGGCGCGGCAGCAACGAAGGAAACACGCGCAGTGTTTATTCAGTCTGCGCAGGAGATAATTGCGAAATATGGTCTGGATGGCATCGATCTCGACTGGGAATATCCGGTTAACGGCGCCTGGGGACTGGTCGAAAGCCAACCGGCTGACCGCGCTAACTTCACCGCGCTATTAACAGAGCTGCGCGCCGCATTGGGGCATAAAAAACTGCTGACCATCGCCGTGGGCGCAAATGCAGAAAGTCCGAAAAGCTGGGTGGATGTCAAAGCCATTGCACCATCGCTCGACTACATCAACCTGATGACCTACGACATGGCTTACGGCACCCAATATTTCAACTCGAACCTGTATGATTCGACGCAATGGCCGACGGTCGCCGCAGCGGATAAGTACAGCGCCGATTTTGTGGTCAATAACTATCTCGCCGCCGGTCTGAAACCGAGTCAAATGAATCTGGGCATTGGCTTTTATGGCCGCGTACCAAAACGCGCCGTTGAGCCAGGTATTGACTGGAGCAAACCTGACGCGCAGAAAAACCCGGCTACCCAGCCCTATTTCGAGTCAGCTCAAATTGAGTTGTTCAAATCACTGGGCATCGACCTGAGCAAAGATACCTACGTGAAGTACAACGATATTGTGGCGAAGTTGATTAACGATCCGCAAAAACGCTTTAGCCAACATTGGGATGATGAAGCGAAAGTGCCGTGGCTGTCGGTACAGTCTGCGGATGGAAAAAAACTCTTTGCCCTCTCCTATGAAAACCCGCGTTCAGTGGCGATCAAAGCCGACTACATCAAAAGCAAAGGGTTGGCAGGCGCCATGTTCTGGGAGTACGGCGCAGATGACAATAATCAGTTGGCGAAGCAGTTAGCCGATTCGTTAGGCATCAAACACTGATCCCAACACCTGACACAATAGGTTATGATTAACGCATTCCGCTGCGCCAGCTTTTGGCGCAGCTCTTCATTTCTACTGGAGGCATGAGCTTTATGGCTTTTATCCCTAAAAATTACGCCCATCTGGAAGTCGGTTACCGGGAAAAGGCGCTTAAACTCTTTCCCTGGGTCTGCGGACGCTGTTCCCGTGAGTTCGTGTATTCAAATTTGCGCGAGTTGACGGTACACCATATCGATCACGATCACTCGAATAACCCGGAAGATGGTAGCAACTGGGAAATGTTGTGCCTGTACTGCCACGATCACGAGCATTCCAAATATACGGAAGCGGACCAGTATGGTTCAACGGTGGTTGCAGGAGAAGATGCGCAAAAGGCCGTAGGCGAAGCGAAATACAACCCATTCGCCGATCTGAAGGCGATGATGAACAAGAAATAATATCAACTGCAGGCCCGACACAGATGTTTGCCGGGCCTGGGTAATTAGGATTTAAACGTCGCAATCGGTTCTGGCGTAATACCAAACTCGACCTTCAACTGCTGCTTGCTCTTCATAACCATCTCACCGTTGGTATCAATCGTCATATGCTGTGCGTCAATATTGTTTCGCGCCTGCCATAACATCACCAGCTGTAAGCTATTCTCTTTTTGTTCTGCCGTTAGCGCTACGCCATCCGGCCATTTCCCTAGCTCAACGGCAGTCGATAAGCGCTGATAAACTTCCGGCGTCATGCTGTTGATCATCTCATCAAGATTCATGTTAAATCCACTCTCCGTAGAATAATTTGCTGAATCGTTTCTTCAACCCTTGGTTTGCTCACCGTTTTCACCATCGGTGAAGTTCAAAGACGCTGAGTTAACGCAGTACCGTTCACCGGTAGGTTTCGGACCATCCGGGAAGACGTGTCCCAGGTGCGCATCACAGTTTCCGCAGCGGATTTCAATGCGCTGCATGCCGTGTGACGTATCTTTTATGTAACGGATAGCCTCATCGCTGACAGGCTCGTAAAAGCTGGGCCAGCCGCAGCCAGAGTCATATTTTGTCTCGGAACGAAATAGCGGATTGTCGCAGATCAAACAGTGGTAGATGCCGTCACGCTTGTTATGTAGCAAACGTCCGGTAAATGGCGGTTCTGTCCCGTGATTCTGCGTTACGTAGAACTGCATTTCGGTTAAATTTTTTTTCAGTTCTTCTGGAGAAGGTTGATTAGCCATTTGCTCACATCTCGCTTTATCTAAACTCACATCACGAGACAGATTCTAACAAAACATTAACACCGGAGTGCGAACTTTTGTTCTAAACTTGATCCTTGCGAAATGGCAGCCTGCAATTCGTGATCAGAATCACGTTTTTATCTTGATTGCCCTTTAAAATTCGGGCCGCCGACCCCATGTGGTTTCAAGCCCAAAGGAAGAGTGAGGCGAGTCAGTTGCGCAAAGCTTAGGCAGCAGATTGATTTGTCGCAATGATTGACACGATTCCGCTTGACGCTGCGTAAGGTTTTTGTAATTTTACAGGCAACCTTTTATTCACTAACAAATAGCTGGTGGAATATATGACTATCAAAGTAGGTATCAACGGTTTTGGCCGTATCGGTCGCATTGTTTTCCGTGCTGCTCAAGAACGCTCTGACATCGAGATCGTTGCAATCAACGACCTGTTAGACGCTGACTACATGGCTTACATGCTGAAATATGACTCCACTCACGGCCGTTTCAACGGTACCGTTGAAGTGAAAGACGGTCATCTGATCGTAAACGGTAAAAAAATCCGTGTTACCGCTGAACGTGATCCGGCTAACCTGAAATGGGACGAAGTTGGTGTTGACGTAGTAGCTGAAGCTACTGGCCTGTTCCTGACAGATGAAACCGCTCGTAAGCACATCACTGCTGGCGCGAAAAAAGTGGTTCTGACTGGTCCGTCCAAAGATAACACTCCGATGTTTGTTAAAGGCGCTAACTTTGACAAATACGAAGGTCAGGACATCGTTTCTAACGCTTCCTGCACCACTAACTGCCTGGCTCCGCTGGCTAAAGTTATCAACGACAACTTCGGCATCATCGAAGGTCTGATGACTACTGTTCACGCGACCACCGCTACTCAGAAAACCGTTGATGGCCCGTCTCACAAAGACTGGCGCGGCGGCCGCGGCGCATCCCAGAACATCATCCCGTCCTCTACCGGTGCAGCTAAAGCTGTAGGTAAAGTACTGCCAGAACTGAACGGCAAACTGACTGGTATGGCGTTCCGCGTTCCTACCCCGAACGTATCCGTTGTTGACCTGACTGTTCGTCTGGAAAAAGCTGCTTCTTACGAAGAAATTAAGAAAGCAATCAAAGCTGCTTCCGAAGGCCCGATGAAAGGCGTTCTGGGTTACACCGAAGACGACGTAGTATCTACCGATTTCAACGGTGAAGTTTGCACTTCCGTGTTCGATGCTAAAGCTGGTATCGCACTGAACGACAACTTCGTGAAACTGGTATCCTGGTACGACAACGAAACCGGCTACTCCAACAAAGTTCTGGACCTGATTGCACACATCTCCAAATAAGTTGAGATGAAATAGTAATCTGTAAGAGCGACTCAGGTCGCTCTTTTTTTTGCCTGAAGAAAGGATTGCGTAATGATTAATAAAATTTTTGCACTTCCGGTAATCGAACAAATTACCCCTGTCCTCTCCCGCCGTCAGCTTGATGAGCTTGAGGTTCTTGTTGTCGATCACCCACAGGTTAAAGCTTCTTTCGCACTGCAGGGCGCACATCTTCTTTCCTGGAAACCAAATGGTGAAGAGGAAGTCCTGTGGCTAAGTAATAATACCCCGTTTAAAACCGGCGTAGCGCTGCGTGGCGGCGTACCAATTTGCTGGCCGTGGTTTGGTCCGGCTGCTCAGCAGGGCCTGCCTTCGCATGGTTTTGCCCGCAATCTGCCATGGACGCTGAAAGCTCACAACGAAGACGACAATGGCGTGGTGCTGACGTTTGAACTGCAGAGCAACGCTGAAACGCGTCAGCTTTGGCCACACGAGTTTTGCCTACTGGCCCGCTTCAAAGTGGGAGCCACCTGTGAGATGGAGCTGGAAGCTCATGGTGAGTTTGAAACCACCTCGGCACTGCATACCTATTTCAACGTTGGTGACATTGCGGCAGTGAAAGTCAGTGGTCTTGGCGATCGCCTGATCGATAAAGTGAATGATGCTAAAGAAGATGTGCTGGCTGATGGTATCCAGACCTTCCCGGACCGCACCGATCGCGTTTATCTGAATCCGGAAGCGTGTAGCGTGATTCATGATGATGCTTTGAATCGCAATATCGACGTTGTCCATCACCACCACCTGAATGTCGTTGGCTGGAACCCTGGCCCGGCGCTGTCCGTCAGCATGGGCGACATGCCGGATGATGGCTACAAAACGTTTGTTTGTGTAGAAACGGCTTACGCGACCGCTCCGCAGAAAAGCACCGAAGAAAAACCATCTCGCCTCGCGCAGACTATTCGTGTAGCTAAACGCTAACACAGCTCTGCGCACCGTGCCGGATGCGGCTAACGCCTTATCCGGCCTACAAACTACATGCAGCCATAGGCCTGATAAGCACAGCGCCATCAGGCAGTTCCGCGCACCGTGCCGGATGCTGCCAACGCCTTATCCGGTCTACAAACTACACGCAGCCATAGGCCTGATAAGCACAGCGCCATCAGGCAGTTCCGCGCACCGTGCCGGATGCTGCCAACGCCTTATCCGGTCTACAAACTACACGCAGCCGTAGGCCTGATAAGCTGTGGGAACATCGGCATTTGGCAAATCAGGCCATATCCAGCGCGGTTTTACCTTTTGGCGCCGGATACGCCTTATCTAACTGCTTCAACTCATCTACAGAGAGCGTTATCTCCAGCGCGGCGGCATTTTGTTCGACATGCGCTACGCTTGCGGCTTTCGGAATTGCTATTACACCCGACTGGCGAATCACCCATGCCAGCAAAATCTGCGCAGCGCTAACATTGTGCGCGTGCGCGATGTCATTCACCACAGAGTTAGAAAGCAAATCGCCACGCAGTCGTCCCGCCTGGGCCAGCGGACTGTATGCCATGACCGGCATCTGCTGCTGCTGGCACCACGGCAGTAAATCATATTCAATACCGCGCGAGGCTAAATGATAAAGCACCTGATTAGTTGCACACTCTCGTCCACCGGGTACCTGCCATAACGCCTGCATATCATCATAATCGAGATTTGAGACGCCCCAACGGCGGATTTTCCCCTGCGCAATCAGTGTTTCCATGGCATCGACGGTCTCTGCAAATGAAAAATCGCCCATCCAGTGCAGCAAATAGAGATCCAGATAATCAGTTTTCAGTCGACGCAGGCTCGCTTCGCAGGCGGCAATGGCTTTCTGTCCGCCGGCATTCCATGGGTAAACTTTCGAGACTAAAAAAGCGCTATCACGCCGCCCCGTTAATGCTTCACCCACTACCTCCTCCGCTGCACCATCAGCGTACATTTCTGCGGTATCAATCAATCGCAGGCCTAGATCCAGTCCGGCCTGCAGCGCAGACACTTCATCCCGGCGTCGGCTTGGATCCTCGCCCATGTACCATGTTCCCTGCCCAATAGCAGGAAGCGATACCTGGTTTGTAAACGTCACCTGTTTCGCTGTCATCGCACCCTCCTGTGTTAATGCACCACAGTAAAGCAAAACAACGCGCATGTGTCCTGTTAGGGTGCACAAATTGCACCATCATGGATTGGAAACCGATCGTTAAGGCGAGCGAAATAAAAAGCCCGGGAACAGCAGATGTTCCCGGGCCGAAATAATACAAAATCTTAACTACGAAGTGGTTATTTTAACCGACCTAGATATTTTCCCTCTTTCATGGCGTTGATTTTTCCGTTTTTATAGACGATGACGGAAATCAAACCTGCGCTATAAGACTGAGCTTCTGCACTATTCTCATCATTTGCCGCAGGTTTGCCATTAATATAAGCAATGCCATCAGCACCACGTTTAAAGTCCACTCCAAGTTTATTCACATGCACGGGCGTGATTTTACTGGCGTGTACCGGAGCATTCGCGTCACTGACCATGGTTTTATGTTCATGCTGTAACTGCTGGCGGTAAGCCTCGCTAATGGCATACGCAGGTGCAGCAGAGGAAGCCACCAACGCAGCGATAATAATTAATTTTTTCATACGTTACACCGGTGATGCTGCCAACTTACTGATTTAGTGTATGATGGTGTTTTTGAGGTGCTCCAGTGGCTTCTGTTTCTATCAGCT
>NZ_JAOWHJ010000025.1:0-215 GCF_030332695.1 Citrobacter sp. Cpo089
CCCGGCTGTATGCGCGAGGTTACCGACTGCGGCCTGAGTTTTTTAAGTGACGTAAAATCGTGTTGAGGCCAACGCCCATAATGCGGGCAGTTGCCCGGCATCCAACGCCATTCATGGCCATATCAATGATTTTCTGGTGCGTACCGGGTTGAGAAGCGGTGTAAGTGAACTGCAGTTGCCATGTTTTACGGCAGTGAGAGCAGAGATAGCGCTGA
>NZ_JAOWHJ010000025.1:224-21054 GCF_030332695.1 Citrobacter sp. Cpo089
GTGCTTTTGCCGTTACGCACCACCCCGTCAGTAGCTGAACAGGAGGGACAGCTGATAGAAACAGAAGCCACTGGAGCACCTCAAAAACACCATCATACACTAAATCAGTAAGTTGGCAGCATCACCGAAAAGCTGGGACTTACCGCCTAACCCTAACAGCCTGCTGCTCTCGGCGGATGGGCAAACCCTGTTTGTCACCGTGAAACAGAAATTTAATAAAGACCACTCCACCTCTGCGCCAGATAACGTGGTGCGTATCGATCTGAATAAATAATAACAACATGTTGCCGGGGGCTCTCCGGCAACGTCGTCAGACTTTTAATGGCATGGCTATGGACAACACTAAAACATACGCACTCTTAATGAGAAAAACTGTGCTGGCCGCAACTATTGGCGCGCTTTCCGGCACGGTGAATGCTGCTGAGACCCCCACGGAAGCGGAAGAGACCATTGTGGTGCAGGCCGCAGAGAGAAGTGATTTTAAACCCGGTGGCGATACGTTACTGCCCGCTTTTCTCGACGGTCAGGTTGCTAATGGCGGCAGGCTGGGGATGCTTGGTCAGCAAAATGCCATGGATGTACCATTTAACGTTATAAGCTACACCTCAAAACTGGTCGAAGATCAGCAAGCTAAGACCGTTGCCGATGTTGTCGCCAATGACGCGAGCGTGCAGGCGGTACAAGGCTACGGTAACTATGCAGAGACATACCGTATTCGCGGTCTGAAACTTGACGGCGATGATATGACCTTTGGTGGATTATCTGGTGTGCTGCCGCGTCAGGTGGTGGATACGCAGATGATCGATCGTGTTGAAATCTTTAAAGGCGCGAATGGATTACTCAATGGCGCTGCCGGTAGCGGCGTTGGCGGAATGATTAATCTTGAACCCAAGCATGCAGACGATACGCCGATCACACGCCTCGGTATGGATTACACCAGTGACTCACAGGTGGGAACGTCGCTCGATGCCGGACGCCGTTTTGGTGACAATAACCAGTTCGGTGCTCGTGTGAATCTGTTGCATCGTGAAGGGGAGGGGGCGGTTGACGACGATAAACGTCGTACCACGCTGGCATCACTGGGACTGGATTACCGTGGCGACCGTTTCCGCAGTTCATTAGACGTTGGGTATCAGAAAAAGACGTTTCACGGTGGCAACATGGGGATCAATATTTACTATGTGCCATTTGTCCCCGATCTGCCGAAAAATACGCACAACTATAGCCAGAGATGGGGTTACAGCGATATTGAGAATGAGTTCGGGATGGCGCGCACGGAATATGATCTGACCGAGAACTGGACCGCTTATGCCGGTTTAGGTGCGCAGCACGCGCATGAGATTGGCTTGTACAGTGCTCCGGAAATATACAACCAGGCCGGTGACGCGAAAGCCGGACGCCTTGATACCAATCGTATTATTGATGCGTTCAGCGGGATGGCAGGACTGCGCGGGAATTTTGATACGGGTTTTGTGTCGCATAAGGTTAATGTAGGTTATTCCGCCGTCACTAAAGAAGACAAAATCGCCTGGCGCATGGGGTCACGTGCCGCGCGCCCGGACGTCAATATCTACGATACACAGAATGTACCAAAACCGGCGGTGACGGCGACGGGAGGCAACTATAGCGATCCACTAACCAGTGGACGTACGCGTAGTCAGGGGTGGTTACTCAGCGATACGTTGGGTGTGCTTGATGATCAGCTTCTGTTTACCGTCGGCGCGCGCCACCAAAAGGTCGTGGTGCGTGATTACAACAAAGAAACTGGCGCTGAAAACGTTAAGAACAGTTTTGACGACAGCCGCTGGATGCCGACGTACGGTGTTGTATACAAGCCGTGGCAGGAACTCTCCCTATACGCGAACCATACCGAATCGTTACAGCCAGGCAGCACCGCGCCAAGCAGTGCAGTGAACTACGGTCAAAGCACCGGAATCATCCATGCAAAACAGAATGAGGTTGGGGTCAAAACAGACTTTGGACGTGTAGGCGGTTCACTGGCGCTGTTTGAAATCAAAATGCCGGTCGCCCAGTTGGATAGCCAGACCCGGTATTACGCAATCAACGGCGAGCAGCGTAACCGTGGTGTGGAGCTGAATGTTTTTGGTGAGCCGATGTTAGGACTGCGGCTGAATGCCAGTGCAACGTGGCTGGATGCGACGCTCAGTAAAAATCAAAACGGTGTCAACGACGGTAAGACGGCAATCGGCGTACCGGACTTCTATGCGGTGCTGGGTGCTGAATATGATATTAAACCTGTTGAAGGACTCACCGCGACGGCGCGGCTGAACCATTCTGGTGCTCAATATGCCAACGCGGCAAATACCAAGAAACTCGACAGTTTTACCACACTGGATTTAGGTGTGCGTTACCGTATGTCACTCAATCAAAACCAGAATCAGATGATTTTGCGTGCAGGGGTTGATAACGTCACCAACGAGAATTATTGGTCAGGTATTGATGATACCGGGACTTATCTGTTCCAGGGGGAGCCGCGCACGCTGAAGGTTTCCGTCAGTTACGACTTCTGATTTTTCTCCCGAGCCTCGGTGCGTTGGGCAAGGAAGCCCGGCGCATCCAATCGATTATTGCGCCTTGCGACAACCAGGTTGAAATGTTAAAAGAAGCCCCTTCAATAAAAACGACACAGGGGAAGGGCGTGAAAAACGCGTCAACTGCATCTGACACCAGCGTGTCTGATGCCGCGTCAACGAATGAGCCGACGCTTCAGCGGGGGTTGCAAAACCGCCATATTCAGTTAATTGCACTGGGCGGTGCAATTGGTACCGGCCTGTTTTTGGGCATTGGCCCGGCGATTCAGATGGCGGGACCTGCGGTGTTACTGGGTTACGGTGTTGCCGGGATCATCGCTTTTTTGATTATGCGTCAACTGGGCGAAATGGTAGTGGAAGAACCCGTTTCCGGATCCTTTGCCCATTTTGCCTATAAATACTGGGGACCGTTCGCGGGTTTTCTCTCCGGCTGGAACTACTGGGTGATGTTTGTGCTGGTCGGCATGGCGGAACTGACAGCGGCCGGGATCTATATGCAGTACTGGCTGCCCGATGTCCCGACCTGGATTTGGGCCGCGGCATTCTTCGTGATCATCAACGCCGTCAATCTGGTCAACGTACGCCTGTATGGCGAAACGGAATTCTGGTTCGCGCTGATTAAAGTGCTGGCTATTATCGGCATGATTGGTTTTGGTGTGTGGATGCTGTTTTCCGGTAACGGCGGGGAACATGCAAGCATCGATAACCTGTGGCGTTACAACGGCTTTTTTGCTACCGGCTGGAACGGATTAATTCTGTCGCTGGCGGTGATTATGTTCTCCTTTGGCGGGCTGGAGCTTATCGGAATTACTGCCGCAGAAGCGCAGGATCCGCAAAAAAGCATTCCGAAAGCGGTAAACCAGGTGGTGTACCGTATTCTGCTGTTTTACATCGGTTCTCTGGTGGTGCTGTTGGCGCTGTACCCGTGGGTGGAAGTGAAATCCAATAGCAGCCCGTTCGTGATGATTTTCCATAATCTTGACAGCAACGTGGTGGCTTCTGCGCTGAACTTTGTCATCCTGGTGGCTTCGCTGTCGGTGTATAACAGCGGCGTCTACTCTAACAGCCGTATGCTATTTGGTCTCTCGGTTCAGGGGAACGCGCCGAAGTTCTTAACCCGCGTCAGCCGTCGCGGCGTACCGGTGAACTCACTGATCCTTTCCGGTGCTATTACGTCGCTGGTGGTACTCATCAACTATGTGCTGCCGCAAAAGGCCTTTAGCCTACTGATGGCGCTGGTGGTGGCGACGCTGCTGCTGAACTGGATTATGATCTGTCTGGCACATCTGCGATTCCGCGCGGCGATGCGTCGTAAGGGACGTGACACGCAGTTTAAAGCGCTGCTATATCCGGCAGGGAACTACCTGTGTATTGCTTTCCTTGGCATGATTCTGGTGCTGATGTGTACGATGGATGAGATGCGCCTGTCAGCTATCCTGCTGCCAGTGTGGATCCTGTTCCTGTTTGTTGCTTTCAAACTGCTGCGTCGTAAGTCCCGCTAAGTTTCTACCGATCTTGTTATTACCGATCCCATCGTCAGGATGGGATCGGATCCTCACTCAACGTTTATCGTGACCGTTCTCGCAATTTTGTTGCTGCTGACAGGATTTTTATTTTGTAATCGATTACTTTTCTATTGAATCTATTTTGTAATCGATTACTTTTTAAGGATGGGGCAAAAAATGGTGTCAACAACCGAAAGTAGTGGAAAACAGAGCGTACAGTACCGGCTGCTGGTGCCCCGGCTGTCGCTAATGATGTTCTTACAGTTCTTTATCTGGGGAAGTTGGTCCGTCACGCTGGGGCTGGTGATGAGCCAGCACAACATGTCGCTGTTGATTGGCGATGCGTTTTCAGCCGGGCCCATTGCCTCTATTCTGTCGCCATTCGTCTTAGGGATGCTGGTAGACCGCTTTTTTGCCTCGCAAAAGGTGATGGCGGTGATGCACCTTGCTGGCGCGGCAATCCTGTGGTTTGTTCCGCAGGCATTGATGGCGCAAAACGGTGCACTGTTGATTGGTCTGCTGTTTGGCTACACGTTGTGCTACATGCCAACGCTGGCGCTTACCAACAATATTGCTTTTCATAGCCTGTCGGATAAGGACAAAACCTTCCCTGTGGTACGGGTGTTTGGCACCATTGGCTGGATTGTCGCGGGGATCTTTATCGGTGTAACCGGAATTTCGGACACCACCGGCATCTTTACGCTGGCGGCGATTATCTCTGTGATTCTGGCGCTCTACAGCCTGACGCTGCCCAACACGCCTGCACCGGCGAAAGGACTGCCGGTGAAAGTTCGTGATCTGTTTTGTGCGGATGCTTTTGCCTTACTCAAGGTCCGTCACTTTTTTGTCTTCTCGCTCTGCGCGACGCTTATCTCTGTACCGTTGGGAACCTATTACGCGTATACCGCGTCGTTTCTTGCTGATGCGGGCGTCGGCGACGTCAGTACGGCGATGTCGTTTGGTCAGATGTCTGAAATATTCTTCATGCTGGTGATCCCGTTACTGTTCAGACGTTTGGGCGTGAAATACATGCTGTTAATCGGGATGTGCGCCTGGTTCGTGCGTTATGCCTTCTTTGCCCTCGGCATCAGCGAAGAGGGCCGATTCCTGCTGTATCTCGGCATTCTGCTGCACGGCGTGTGCTATGACTTCTTCTTCGTGGTCGGCTTTATTTACACCGATCGTATCGCCGGGGAAAAAGTAAAAGGTCAGGCGCAAAGCATGATCGTCATGTTTACCTATGGGATCGGTATGCTGCTGGGCTCGCAAATTTCAGGCGCACTTTACAACCGGCTGGTGGCGGGGCAAACCGTGCCTCAGGCGTGGACTACATTCTGGTGGATCCCGGCAGTCGCTGCCGCAGTGATTGCCGTGATTTTCCTTTTCTCTTTCAAGTATGACGACAAAGAGCAGGCGTAATTTTCAGGAGGGGTTATGAAAACCATCAAGGGACCTGGCATTTTTCTGGCGCAATTTATCGGGGATCGCTCGCCATTTAACACCCTGGAGGGCGTGGCAAAATGGGCGGCGGAGCTGGGCTATAAGGCATTACAAATCCCGTGTAATCACAAGTCGCTGTTTGATGTCGAACAAGCTGCTGTAAGTCAGGCCTATTGTGATGATATTCGCGGAATGCTGGCCGGGCATGGGTTAGTGATTAGCGAATTATCTACCCATCTTGAAGGTCAACTGGTTGCCGTCCATCCGGCTTATGATGACGCTTTTGACGGATTTGCTCCGCCGTCTGTACGCGCTAATCCGCAGGCCAGACAGGCGTGGGCCATCGAAACCTTACACCAGGCCGCTGCGGCTTCACAAAGACTGGGGCTGACGGCACATGCCACGTTTTCAGGTTCGCTCGCATGGCCTTTCTTTTACCCGTGGCCACCGCATAATCGTCAGCGCTTTGAAGAGGCTTTTCTGGAGCTGGCGCGTCGCTGGAGACCGATTCTCGATCGCTTTGATCATCATGGAGTGGATGTTTGCTTCGAGATCCATCCCGGCGAAGATCTGCACGATGGCGTGACGTTCGAGCGTTTTCTGGCACTGGTTGATAATCATCCTCGCTGCAACATTCTCTATGACCCGAGCCATCTGTTATTGCAGCAGATGGATTACCTTGGGTTTATCGATGTCTACCACTCGCGTATTAAAGCTTTCCACGTCAAGGACGCTGAGTACCACGCCAGTAGCCGCAGCGGTGTCTATGGCGGTTATCAGCCGTGGCTCGATCGCGCCGGGCGCTTCCGTTCTTTGGGGGACGGGCAGGTCGATTTCAAAACGATCTTCAGCAAGCTCACACAATATGATTTCCCTGGCTGGGCGGTGCTGGAATGGGAGTGTTGCCTGAAAGACGCGCAAACCGGGGCGAGTGAAGGGAGCGATTTTATACGCCGCCATATTATTCCGGTTTCTGCACGCGCATTTGATGATTTCGCCGCTGGCGATGAGGTACGCAAATGATACAGGTTGGCATTATTGGCAGCGGATTTATTGGGCCTGCACATATTGAGGCATTGCGTCGACTCGGCGGTGTGAACGTGGTGGCGCTCTGTGATAGCTCGCTGGCGGTTGCCCAGGAACGCGCAGATGCTCTTCATATTCCTCATGCGTACGGCAGCGTTGAGGCGCTGCTGGCGCATCCCGGACTGCGGGTAGTGCATAACTGTACACCGAATCATCTGCATGCCGACATTAATCGGCAGATTTTACGCGCGGGCCTGCACGTGTTTTCAGAAAAGCCGCTGTGTATGACGCCGGATGAGGCTCGTGAACTGGAAACGCTGGCACAGCAGGCGGGAGTGGTGCACGGCGTGAGCTTTGTCTATCGCCAGTTTGCAATGGTGCAGCAGGCGGCCAGTATGGTCAGAAGCGGCAGCGTGGGCCGTCTGTTTGCCGTTCAGGGGAGCTATTTGCAGGACTGGATGCTGCTGGAGACTGACTACAACTGGCGGGTCGATGCCGCACAGGGTGGGGATTCGCGGGCGGTAGCGGATATCGGTTCGCACTGGTGTGATACGGTGCAATTCGTGACTGGAAAACGTATTGTCGAGGTGATGGCCGATTTGGCTATCGTCTGGCCGGTACGTAAAGCCAGCATTGCCAGTAACGCTACGTTTGGCCAGCAAACGGCTGATGTGCAATTTGAGGATAAAGCGGTTACGACGGAAGATCGTGGATCGGTGCTAGTACGTTTTGATGATGGCAGCAAAGGCTGCTTTAGCGTTTCGCAGGTGAGTGCAGGGCGCAAGAATCACCTGAGCTTTGAAATTAACGGTAGCCACTGTTCACTGCACTGGGATCAGGAAACGCCGCAACAGCTTTGGGTCGGGCACCGTCAGCAGGCGAACCAGATCCTGACGGACGACCCTGGATTGATGAATGCTGATGTAGCTGCCAGTGCGCACTTTCCGGGCGGGCATATTGAGGGCTGGCCGGATGCGTTCAAGAATATGATGCAGCAGTTTTATCAGGCTGTGTTGGCAGGCAAAATGCCCGCGACGGCAGAGCGTCGATTTG
Organism: Citrobacter sp. Cpo089; assembly: GCF_030332695.1. Classification (NCBI taxonomy): domain Bacteria; kingdom Pseudomonadati; phylum Pseudomonadota; class Gammaproteobacteria; order Enterobacterales; family Enterobacteriaceae; genus Citrobacter; species Citrobacter sp. Cpo089. The sequence goes on from NZ_JAOWHJ010000025.1 coordinate 7,801, forward strand.
CGTCTTTTTCTGATGGTGCGGATGTGATGTATATCATTGATGCAATTATAAAAAGCCATCAGCAGCAGCGTTGGATATCAGTACAGCGCTAAACACGCATCCGGTTCGCCAGTCGGCGATTTTATGGTAGCCTCAACGCAAAGCGTAAACCGCAGGATGTGTCGTCGTTATGTCTATTCAAAAAATCGCCCAGCTTGCCGGTGTGTCGGTGGCGACGGTATCCCGTGTGCTGAATCACAGTGATACCGTCAAAGCCAAAAATCGCGAGCGCGTGCTACAGGCTATTAAAGAAAGCAATTATCAGCCCAACCTGCTGGCGCGTCAGCTGCGTACGGCACGTAGTTCGATGATTTTGGTGATGGTTTCCAACATTGCCAACCCTTTTTGTGCAGAGGTTGTTAAAGGCATTGAAGAGGAGGCGGAGAAGAATGGCTATCGCATTTTGCTGTGTAATTCCGGCTCGGATACAGCCCGCTCAAAATCGGCGTTGAAGCTCCTGTCGGGGAAAATCGTCGATGGCATTATCACCATGGATGCATTCTCAAAATTACCGGAACTGACTACGCTGATTGGCGATGCGCCCTGGGTTCAGTGCGCGGAATATGCTGACAAAGGCGCGGTTTCCTGCGTGGGGATTAACGATGTTGACGCCGCACAGTCGGTGATATCTCACCTGGTGGATAAGGGCTACCGACGAATTGCCTTAATCAATCATGACCTGAGTTATAAATATGCTCGTTTGCGCGAACGCGGCTATAAAGCGGCGCTGCATGCATTGTCGCTTGAATATCAGGCTGTGGAATATGCTAGTGAATTAAGTTCCAGTGCAGGAATTGCGGCGATGAAAAAACTACTTGCCGCAAAGGTGAAACCCGACGCGGTGTTTGCCGTATCGGACACGCTAGCCGCTGGTGCGATGCGCGCTATTTTCGATGCCGGATTACTGATCCCGCAGGATATCGCCGTTGTTGGTTTCGACGGTACGGAACTGGCAGAAATGGTTTCTCCACAGCTTTCAACCATTGAGCAGCCCTCACGGGATATAGGCCGCAAAGCGGTAGGATTGTTGCTGAATAAAATAGAAAATCCTGACGCGCAGACGGAAAGGGTGATGATGGACTGGCGCTATATTTCACGCGCCAGTACCTGAGCTTTATCGCTGAAACGCGCCAGACAGCGCGCGAATATCGTTTCCGGTAGGCGACTGATGAATGCGCAAGCCAAACTCTTCGACTACGGCAAATATATGGTCGAAGATATCAGCCTGAATACTTTCATATTCCAGCCAGACCACCGTATTGGTAAAGGCATAAATTTCAATCGGTAAACCATGATCGTCTGGCGCAAGCTGGCGCACCATTAATGTCATATCTTTGCGAATACGCGGATGATGACGCAAATACTCGTTCAGATAAGCGCGAAAGGTGCCAATGTTCGTCATCCGGCGGTGATTCAATACCGATTCAGGCGCATCTAATTGCTGATTCCACTCGCTGATTTCCTGGTGACGTGTGGTTAAATACGGTTTCAGCAGGTGGGCTTTATGCAACCGCTGACGCTCATCCTCATCAAGAAAATGGATACTGGTGGCATCAATGCTGATGCTGCGTTTAATTCGCCGACCACCCGAAGCCGACATTCCGCTCCAGTTTTTAAAAGAGTCTGATACCAGTGACCAGGTTGGGATCGTGGTGATGGTGTTATCCCAGTTGCGCACTTTGACGGTGGTTAAGCCAATATCGATAACAGCACCGTCTGCGCCGTATTTCGGCATTTCCAGCCAGTCGCCAAGCTTTAACATATCGTTGGCGGAGAGCTGTATTCCGGCCACCAGTCCGAGAATTGGATCTTTAAATACCAGCATTAACACGGCGGCCATTGCACCCAAACCGCTTATCAGTATTGCCGGTGACTGGCCAATCAGCAGGGAAATCATCAATATTCCGACGAGGATTGCGCTGATTAGCTTGATGCCCTGGAATATGCCTTTTAGCGGCAGTTGCGACGCAGCAGGGAGTTTTTGTGACAGATTGAGAATAACGTCCAGCAGAGAAAACAGTGACAGCAGGGCGTACATCATGATCCACAGCTGTGCGCAGGTTACTAATATTTCTGCGGCTTCGCTGCCTTTCTGTAGCCAGAGTGCGGCCTGTATATTGACAATGATACCCTGCAGGGTGAATGCCAGCCGGTGAAATAACTTGTTCTGCGTGATGATTTGTAGCCACAGGCGGGAGCTGGCGTTGGCGCGCTTTTCAAATGCGCGTAGTACCACCCAGTGCAAAATAACGTGAACAATAATGGCGGTGATAAAAATAATGCCAAAAATCATCACCAGCGAGGTGGTGTGATTTATTTCAATGCCGAGTTCTTCTACCTGAGATATCAATTCCTGCATAATGTCTCCTTAATAAACAGCGGTCTATGATGACCGCTGTGCGGAGCTTATGCAAATGCGGAGGATTAGACTTCCGTCAGCGTCGTTTCCAGCGGCAGACGAGATTTCGGCAGCGCGGCGTTGAAATCTTCTACGCTGTGATGACCCACAGGAACCACCACTACGCTGGTGAAACCTTTTTCTTTCAGGCCAAATTCTGCATCCATGACTGCTGAATCAAAGCCTTCGATCGGCACAGCATCCAGACCCATCGCCGCAACGCCCAGCAGGAAGTTACCGACGTTCAGGTACACCTGTTTTGCCATCCAGTGGTTGTCATCTTTCAGTTCTTTGCGATGCATGTCGGCAAAGAAAGTGCGGCCTTTGTGGTTTGCGGCTTTCGCTTCAGGTGTGGCGAAACGACCATCGCTTTCTTCTTGATCCACCACGCGTTCCAGCCACGCATCGTCCATCGCCGTTTTGGCGCAGAACACCACGACGTGGGAAGCATCCAGCATTTTACGTTCGTTGAATACAAAGCCGCCGGCTGCGGATTTAGCCACACGCGCCTTACCTTCGTCAGTGCTGGCGACAATAAAGTGCCATGGCTGAGAGTTGGTGCTGGACGGGCTAAACTGCAGCAGCGTTTTTAATTTTTCGGCCTGCTCAGCGGTCAGTTTTTTATTCGGATCGAATGCCTTAGTGGAGTAACGTTTTAAGGCGACAGAAACAATATCCATAACTACTCCTGGTGATTTTCCATACCCTGCGGGTGCGTTTTGTTTCAGCAGGGTACAGGGTTAGCAGGAAAAAGATAAGACAGGAAAATGCAAAAACACTTATCGGGGTTAGCGATAAATCAACCTGGACGCAGGCGTTTTTGATCCCGCTTCGGCAAGCCGTCAACGACGCGGTGCCAGGAATCATTCACCAGCTCTGCCAGTAATGACTCGGTAATATCGTCACCAGGATAGACCGAGATCCAGTGCTTTTTATTCATGTGATAGCCGGGCTTAATGCTGGGATAGATCTGCTGGTTTAACAGTGATTTTTGCGGATCGGATTTCAGGTTAATAAGCGGCCGTCCGCGAAGCTCCGTGACCAGCATAAAAATTTTACCGCTAACCTTGAAGACATCGTATTCTGGGCCAAATGGCCAGCAGTGTTCGGTAAAAGGCAGTTCAAGCGCAAGGCGTTTCGCACAGGCAGGTAGGGTCTGGCCGTCCATTATTGTTCCTCGCGGGTCAGTGCGCGCCACATGGCTTCAAATCCCATCGAAATATAGTCATTTGCGCGGGCAGTATCGCGGGCGGCGAACTCCATGGTGGTTTCCGCCAGAGAAAGAAACAATGCGTCGCCAAAGGCGCGATATTCGTCAGACATAAACTCGGGGCGTACGGAGCGATGACAAAGATCGCGCAGTTCCGGGAACATATCGTCAGCCTGTTGTTCGGTTTCTTTACTTATTTTCTCGCTGACCGCCAACTGACGAATCGTGCGATGCCCGCAGGTGTGGTTCAGGCCCCAGCTAATGTAGCTGTTCCAGATGTAGTGAGTCATGGTTTTGGCATCGGTCACTGAGCGATCGAGATTTGCCATCATCGACTGACAAAGGTCTTGCTTCAAAAAGAGGTAAAGCTCGTTGATCAAATCATCTTTGGTCGCGAAATAGCGAAACAACGTTCCCTCCGCAACCCCTGCATTACGGGCTATCACGGCGGTCGAAGCCGCAACACCTGATTGTGCAAATGCTGTGGTTGCAGCTTCCAGTAATGCCAGTTTTTTGTCTTCACTCTTCGGACGAGCCACTACACTTTACCCTTAATTCTGTAAAAAACATGATTGAATCACGGCGTTTGCTGCGCCGCAACGGCGAATGTCAAAGATTGAAAATCATCTTGACGGAGAACTTTCGATTTCTATAATGAGTGCTTACTCACTCATAATCAAGAGTCAGTCGCGCAAACCAGCGGAAAGGGGCGCGTTTAAGGTCAGGATATGAAGCGTCTCACAGTTTGTGTGGTTGTTATTATGCTTATTGCCGCAGCTGCAAGTTTACCGTTTGTACTCAATGCCGGGTTTGGTCAGGCACCGCAAGGGGCACAACTGAGTCAGGTTGAACAGTCACCGCACTATCGTGATGGACAGTTTCATAACCAGGTGCCGACACCGGGCTATACCGGCAACAAAGGCATGCTGGCGGCCTGGTGGGAGTTTCTGGTCGCTAAGCGTGAAAATGCACGACCAGCACAACCGTTACCTATGGTCGCGACCGATCTCGCCGGGCTTTCGCCGCAGCAGGATACCCTGGTCTGGCTGGGCCATTCTTCGTGGTATTTACAGCTGGCAGGTCAACGAATCCTGATTGATCCGGTGTTCAGCAATTATGCCGCACCGTTCTCGTTCCTGAACAAGGCCTTTGCCGGTGATTATCCGTGGACCGCACAGACGATGCCGGAGATAGACCTGCTCATTATCTCGCACGATCACTATGACCATCTGGATCTTGCCACCCTTAAGGCGTTAATGCCGAAAATTAAGCGGGTGATTACGCCGCTTGGCGTGGGATCGCATCTGCGTTATTGGGGGATGCGCAGCGAGATAATCGAAGAACGGGACTGGAATCAGTCCGTCAGAGTGACGGATTCGCTGATCGTTCATGTGCTGCCTGCTCGTCATTTCTCGGGACGCGGTATCAAACGCAACCAAACGCTATGGGCGAGCTTCATGTTCGAAACGCCGGAGCAGAACGTTTATTACAGCGGCGATTCCGGCTATGGACCGCATTTTAAAGCCATCGGCGAGCAGTTTGGCTCTGTCGATTTGGCGATTATGGAGAACGGTCAGTATGACCAGGACTGGAAGTTTATTCACATGATGCCGGAAGAGACGGCGCAGGCTGCGGCAGATCTACATGCGAAGGCTGTGTTGCCAGGGCATGCCGGCCGTTTCGTTCTGGCGAAACATACCTGGGATGATCCATACAAACGACTGGCGCTTGCCAGCCGTCATCAGGATTACCGACTGCTGACGCCAATGCTGGGTGAACCGGTAATACTGTCCGAACCGGACCAACCGTTTACGGCCTGGTGGCAACAGGTGACTCAATGAATACAGGGGAGAGCATGATGACGATTTCTGCTCAGGTAATTGATACGATTGTTGAATGGATTGATGATAATTTGAATCAGCCATTGCGCATTGATGATATTGCACGCCATGCGGGATATTCCAAATGGCACCTGCAGCGTCTTTTTATGCAGTACAAAGGCGAAAGTCTTGGGCGTTACATCCGCGAGCGCAAGCTGCTGCTGGCGGCGCGCGATCTACGCGATACCGACCAGAAAGTGTACGACATCTGTTTGAAATACGGATTCGATTCGCAGCAGACCTTTACGCGTATTTTCACCCGTACGTTCAGCCAGCCGCCGGGAGCTTATCGCAAAGAAAATCATAGCCGAACGCATTAACAGCAGAGGGGTTCTCGCGGGCCTAATCCGCCAGCGAGAACCAGCGCAGCCAGATGAAGCGCAGCACCAAATATTCAATCACGCCTAGCAGTAAAAACCACAGGCAAAACAGCAAAGTATAAAACTGATTGAGATCCATCAGATGAAAAATGGCGACGAGTTTTTGCGCCAGCACCAGGCCAAGCGAGGGGGCGGGCAGCAGCAGGCAAGACAAAAAAGCCAGTAGCAGGATCCCTGCGACAGTCATCAGTGATTCAAGCGGGTGTTTCATGACATTGTTAAACTTGAGTTAAAAAGCTATTGTCCGGGATCTCAGCGGGCAACGCAAATACCCACGCTTACAACCCCGCCCAAATCTCACAATGCTTTTTCACCAGGCCACTCAGTGACCCGCCTTCGGCGACAAAGTCACGCATGTTTTGTGCTTCATCATGACCATTTTTAACCTGCAGATGTATAGCTTCAATCGCGCTGGTTGCGCCCACTTTACCCGCAGAGGTAGCGATATTCTCCAGTAATCGCAATGTGTCTTCTGACAGGCGGCAGCCGTCGCCGGTATTGACGTCGGTGACGATTCCCGCCATACCAAAGCGACAGGCCTGAAAACGATTGAATTTATACAACAGGTAATCACGCTCATGGTGTTTGAACGGGCGTTTGGTGAGTAACCAGTGGGCGGTAGCCTGAATAAGTCCCGCCATATTGACCGCATGATCAAGGGTCAGCGGCGTATCCATTACCCGAACCTCTACCGTGCCAAAGTGCGGGCTGGGGCGGATATCCCAGTGTAAATCTTTAATGCTATCAATCATGCTGGTGTAAGCCAGTCGACGGAATAGCCCCTCGAATTCCTGCCAGTTATTCACCCATGGCATCGGGCCATTATCGGGAAATCCGGAGAAAATATTCAGGCGCGCGCAGGCAAACCGCGTGTCGGAGGTCTGCATATAAGGTGAGGCGGCCGAGAGCGCAATAAAATGGGGGACAAATCGCGACAGGCCGTGTAGCAGGTAAATGGCATCATCGCCGTTTGCGCAGCCGATATGCACATGTTGGCCGAATACCGTCGCTTGCTGGATAAGATAGCCAAAATTTTCCAGGTTGCGCCGATAGCGTTCGTCATCGCAGACTTCCTGACGTTGCCATTTTTGAAATGGATGTGTGCCACCGCCACAAATGGCGAGGTGATGCTCTGCAGCAACTCGCATAATTATCTGCTGCATAGCGGACAATTCAGCATCAGCATGGTCGATATTTCGGCAAACTCCGGTCGCCATCTCCAGCATACTTTCGGTGATATCGTGCTTCACTTCTCCAGTGGAGAGCTGCTGTTTGACGGCATCAATCAGCCGGGAGGAGTCCTGACTCAGGTCGTAACCTGGCGGATTGACCACCTGCATTTCCAGTTCAATGCCTAACGTAAAAGGGTCGGAAACATGAAAATCGGGTAGTGGCATAAGGCTCTCTTCCGCGTTGATTTTTAATCAGTATAGAAGGACTGCTGATTTTCTGTTCGTCGTCAAAATCACCCTTGCGACGCTTTGAAGGTGTAATGGCCGGTGTTATAACTATTTTTTACTTCGCTACTGGGGTTGAATCGTGCCGGAAATAAATCTTTATGGGCAGACCGTCGGCGATGTCGTGCCGGACTGGAATGGCGCTGCCGTACTGCCACGGGAAACGCTGATAGGGCAATATTGTCGACTGGTTCCCCTGGATGCCGACAGCCATGCTGCCGATCTGTTTGATGCCTACGCGCAGGCGCTGGACGATCGCGACTGGACCTGGCTTGCAAGCTCTCGCCCCACAAGCGTTGAGGCCGCAGCTTGCTGGGTGCAGGGGAAAGTTACTGATGCATCTCTGGTTCCCTATGCCGTCATTGAACAGCGTTCAGGACGAGCTGTCGGACTGGTGTGTTTTATGGCGATTGAACGAGAGCACGGTTCGGTCGAAATTGGTCATGTGACCTGGTCACCGCGTATGAAAAATACGGTTCTTGGCACCGAAAGCATCTGGCTGCTGCTGCGCCAGGCATTTGCGTTGGGCTATCGTCGCGTGGAGTGGAAATGCGATTCTCTGAACACCGCTTCTCGACGGGCAGCGGAACGCCTTGGGTTTATCTTCGAAGGTCGCTTTCGCCAGAAGATTGTGCGCAAGGGGCGTAATCGCGACAGCGACTGGTTATCAATGATTGATAGCGAATGGCCCCAGTGTGACGCCGTGTTACAGCGCTGGCTGGCCGCGGAGAACTTTGATGAACACGGGCGGCAACGAAAAACGCTGGCTGCCTGTAGCCGCGAATAAATTAACGCCCGCAGCTAACAATGGCTGCGGGCGTATTGCTGTTTACCAACAGATAAATCCGCCATCTACAACCAGGTCTACACCGGTGCAAAATGAAGCGGCATCGCTGGCCAGAAAGAGTGCCGGGCCCGCCATCTCTTCCACTTTTGCCATGCGCTGAATTGGCGTCTGGCTTTCAAACTCCCGCGTCTGATGAACCATTTCCGGTCGAGTATTCATCGGCGTGGCGGTATATCCCGGGCTGATGGAGTTCACGCGTATTCCTTTTCCAATCCACTCCATCGCCAGGCTTTTCGACAGATGAATCACCCCCGCCTTAGCGCTATTGTAATGGGCTTGTTCAAGGCCTCGGTTAACAATAATCCCGGACATGGATGCGATGTTAATAATCGAGCCACCACCGGATTCCAGCATCAGCTCGGCTTCGGCTTTACAGGAATTCCACACGCCAGTGAGGTTAATGTCGATAACGCGCTGCCACTGCTCGCTTTCCATTTCCAGCGCAGGGTTGGCGTTGGCAATGCCTGCGGCATTGACCGCAATATCCAGACGACCAAAGCGTTCCTTCGCCAGGGCTACCGCGGCGCGAAGGTCGCTAAGCTGGCGGACATCGCCCGTATAGAGCGCAGCCTGGGCGCCAATAGCGGTGATAGCATCAACGGTCGCGTTCAGCCCGCCGTCTTCGCGCAAATCAAAACAGATCACGTGCGCGCCCGCGCTGGCAAGTGCGCAGGCGATAGTCTGACCGATGCCGCTACCTGCGCCAGTAACGAAAGCGACGCGCCCCTCAAGATTAAACAGTTGTTGAGCAAAATCTTTTGTAATCATAGTGATGACTCTCTTAACAGATACCCTGGTGGGCATTAAGACATAATCAGGCCGCCATCGATGTTGATGGTTTGTCCGGTGAGATAACGCGCATCGTCAGAGGCGAGAAAAGCGACCAGTCCGGCGACATCCTCAGGTTTGCCCGCGCGTTTCATTGGGATGCCTTTAACCCATTCCGCCATCAGTTCACCTTTGCCATAGCGTTTTTCATCTGTGCTGAGAATTTCGCCCCAGACACGATCGTTGTAATCCCACATTTCGCTTTCGATTATCCCTGGGCAAAAGGCGTTGACGGTGATATTCCACGGTGCCAACTCATGCGCCAGGCTTTGCGTAATACCAATTACGCCCATCTTGCTGGCGGCGTAGTGTGGGGTATAGATGAAACCCTGGCGTCCCTGACCGGAAGAGGTATTAATCAGACAGCCCTGGTTTTGCTTAACCATATATTTTGCTGCTTCCCGACAGCAGAGCCATACGCCAGTGGTATTTACGGCGAGGACTTTTTCGAAATCGGCTTTCGGCATGCGGTCGAAATAGTCGATGGTGATAACACCCGCGTTTTGAATCGAGACATCAATGGTGCCGAAGCGCGCTGCGGCCTGCTCGTACAGAGATTGCACCTGCGCCTCATTGGTGACATCCACCTGCAAAGATAAAATATCTGCCTGATAGCGCTGACGAAGCTGTTCCGCTGTTTCGTGGACGCGCTCTGCATTAGATACCATCACCAGGTTTGCGCCGTCGCGGGCAAAACGTTCGGCGATACCTGCGCCAATCCCTCGACAAGCACCAGTGATGACAATTGTCTTACCATGAAAATCACGTTGCATATTTTTATCCCCTGTATAGGCCGGGCAAAAGATGCCCGGCGGAATGTTGCTGCTTAACTGGATACGGTATTTACTGAAGGTGCTGCCGCCAACTTTTCTTCATGGCGACGCATAAGAATGACTTTGTTCTGCAGCTTTTGCTGGAACTGATCGACAACAACGGCGGTGACGATAACCACACCTTTGATAACCATCTGCCAGAAGTCGCTGACGCCCATCATCACCATGCCATCGGCGAGGAAGACAATTACGAAGGCACCGATAATGGAGCCGGAGACGCGTCCGCGTCCTCCCGCGAGCGCAGTTCCGCCCAGCACAGTTGCGCCAATGGCATCCATCTCAAACATATTGCCGGTCATCGGATGTGCGGTTTGCAGTTGTGAAGCCACAATCAGCCCAACAAAAGCGGCACACAGGCCGGAAAAGGCGTACACAAAGATCTTCGCTTTTACGATAGGGACACCCGCCAGACGTGCGGCGGACTCGTTCCCTCCAATCGCGTAGATATAGCGGCCAAGTGGGGTTTTGGTGGTTACCCAGTAGCCCAGCAGCAGGAAGGCAATCATCAGCCAGATAGGGAGATAAATCCCCAACAAAGTACCTGAACCCAGCGTGGCAAAACCGGTATTGCCCAGCGCGTCCATGCCGTTAAGATTTGGGTAAGTGCTGCCGTCGTTAAACAGAAGAGCAGATCCTCTGGCAACGTACATCATGCCGAGCGTACAGATAAACGGCGCAACGCCGAAACGCGTGATGACGGCACCGTTGACAAAACCAACGACAACGCCGAAGAGGGCAACACAGATTATGACCTCTGGTACGTTGAAGAAGATGATGTTGCCACCCCAGATGGGCAGACCGTTGGTAAGCAAGGCGCCTGCAACCATGCCGCAAATACCCGCTACCGCCCCGACGGACAGATCGATACCGCCAGTGAGTATCACCAGCGTCATACCAATTGCCAGTAAGCCCGTGATGGCGACGTGCTGGGTCATGATCAACAGGTTAGAGGTGGTCAGGAAATTAGGTACCATCACGCTAAAGAATGCGATAACCAGCAGCAGTGCGATAAACGTTCTGGCCTTCAGGAGGTACATATAAATCATATATTTCTGGTTCATGATGGATTCCAGCCTGATTAATCTTGAGGTGTAGAAGCCGCGATTAATGTCTCGCGGGTAACCGCATGACGGGGGACATCAGCGGTGATTCGGCCATCGGCCATCACCAGAATGCGGTCCGCCAGCGCCATCACTTCGTCCAGCTCTGATGAAGAGAACATCACCGCCAGCCCTTGCTGCGCCATTTTGCCAATAAGGTGATACACGTCGGTTTTCGCACCCACATCAATGCCTCGGGTGGGCTCATCAAGGAAAACCACCTGCGGTTGCGTCATCAATGCCTTACCCAGCACCACTTTTTGCTGATTACCGCCGCTTAATGAGGTGATAGGCAGTTCGGGATCGCTCACTTTGATAGCCAGTTGCTGGATCATTGCCTTCACACTGGACTGCTCTTTGTGCGGGTTCAGCCATTTCCAGGCACGGCGAAAGCCTTGCAGGCTTAAGTCAGACAGCGTCATGTTGGACTGAATCGACATCATCTGAACAACGCCTTCGCCCTGACGGTCTTCAGGCACCAACGCCAGCCCCTTTTTAAGACGTGACTGAAAATGGGCTTTATCAATGCATTCGCCGTTAAGCTGCACGCTCCCACTCTGGCAGGGCATAAGTCCCACCAGACCTTTGAACAGTTCCGTGCGTCCAGCGCCCAGCAGACCATAGATTCCGATGACTTCGCCTTTACTGAGGCTAAACGTCACGTCATTAAGCTTATAGCCGCCGCTCGGATGAAGGGCTGTGAGACCCTGTACGGATAGAACCGTTTCACCTTTTGGTGCGGGTTGATAATCAAAATGTTTTTTCTTGTCATCCACCATTTGTTCAATGATCCACGGAATACTGGCATCATTGACTGGGCGTTCGCTGATAAAACGACCGTCGCGGAAAATCGTGATGTAATCACCAATTTCCATCAACTCTTCCAGACGGTGAGATATATAGATGATGGTGACACCGCGCCGTTTAAGTTGCTCAATGACGTTAAACAACACTTTCACCTCAGACTGGCTGAGTGCGGAGGTTGGTTCATCCATGATTAAAACGCGGGTATCTTTGGAGAGCGCACGAGCAATTTCGACCAGTTGCTGATGACCGATCCCTAGTTCCTCCAGAGGTGTATACGGATCAACATCCAGCTCGAGTCTTTCCAGTAAGGATTTTGCTAAATAGCTGCGCCTAATACCGCTACACTTTTGCCTGACCATGTTTTCCTCCGGGGAATGGGCTGGCGGTTTCCATAAAATGGCGGACCTTTTTCAGTAACTGCCACATTGAGCGGCACTGATGATTACGGGTTATCGTGTCATGAAGTGCCTGCCATAGCCGTTCCACATGATTCACCCACGGCGAGTAAACCGGCTGGTAAATTACCCTGAACTTGGGATTTGCTTTCAACCAGCGCTGTGTTTCGCGGCTTTTATGGATAATGTAGTTATCAACGATCAGCGTGATTGTTTTCGCCCGCCGGTAAGTGGCTTTCAGGTGCTTCAGCAGAGCGATAAACAGCGCTGAACTTTTGCTGTTGCCGCCCACGTAGCTGACTTTACCCGTGCCACTGTGCAGTGCGCCGGCCAAATAGTATTTTTCGTTCTGCCCCGGCGTCACTACCCGTTTCTGCTGTCCGCGCAACTGCCAGTCCGCACCGATTTTAGGATTAAGGTGGATATCCACTTCATCTTCATAAAATACCGGATGCTCTGCGCTGCATTCATCCAGCGCTTTGTGGATTACCGCCATCTTTTCATCTTTATGTGGGTCACGGATACGCAGAGTTGGCGCGGCCCTGCGCCATACAAGCCCCGCAGATGGCAACCAGCGGCGAACGGTTCCTGCATGTAACTGGCAACCGGTTATCTCATTGATTTTTATTGCCAGTAATTCGGTGCTCCAGCGTGAACGTTGATAACCAAAATCGCCGGGAGAATGCTTTATCAGCTCACGTAACAGGGTGCAGATATGTTCAAAAGGCCAGCGTCGGGAGCGCCCTGCGGGTAAGGATTTCAGGCCTTCAATACCTGAGTGCGTAAACCAGTTAATCCAGCGACCAACGGATGAACGGGCACAACAGAGAGTTCTGGCAACATCGCTGACCCGTTCACCCCGATGAAGCATCAGCATGGCCGTGAGTCTGCGGGCATGATTTTTATCACGCGTTTTATGAATAGCTTTCTGCATCAGGCGTCGTTCGCCACGGGGTATTGGTACTATGATCGGCATCGCTCAGTCCGGTTGGTGATTTTGGTTGGTTTGGCGATTGATCAGATCGCACAATCCGGGCTGAGTTCCCTTTCAGTGATCTACTATTCCGCGCAGCTATTTAG
>NZ_JAOWHJ010000026.1:0-215 GCF_030332695.1 Citrobacter sp. Cpo089
CCCGGCTGTATGCGCGAGGTTACCGACTGCGGCCTGAGTTTTTTAAGTGACGTAAAATCGTGTTGAGGCCAACGCCCATAATGCGGGCAGTTGCCCGGCATCCAACGCCATTCATGGCCATATCAATGATTTTCTGGTGCGTACCGGGTTGAGAAGCGGTGTAAGTGAACTGCAGTTGCCATGTTTTACGGCAGTGAGAGCAGAGATAGCGCTGA
>NZ_JAOWHJ010000026.1:224-2811 GCF_030332695.1 Citrobacter sp. Cpo089
GTGCTTTTGCCGTTACGCACCACCCCGTCAGTAGCTGAACAGGAGGGACAGCTGATAGAAACAGAAGCCACTGGAGCACCTCAAAAACACCATCATACACTAAATCAGTAAGTTGGCAGCATCACCTGAGCAGTCGACCGGCAACATGTATAAAGACGGTAAACTGATAGAGAGCGGCTACTCCGGTTCACTTACCAATAAAAACAACCCGGACCGCCAGCAGGTTAAAGGACTTGGGCCGCTTCCGCGTGGAACGTATAAAATAGCGGGCCATTCAACCTCTAAAGGACCTGTGACCATCATTCTGGAGCAGACCTCCGGGGAGACTTTCGGACGTTCAGAATTCCGCATTCACGGCGAGCGCAAGCACGGTCCAGCGGGCTTTGCCTCGGAGGGTTGTATTATCCTCTCCTTGACCACCCGACGACTGATACTCCGCGATGGTGGCGACCTTGAGGTCGTTCGATGAAGCGCCTGTCCATTCTACTGTTGGCAGCGCTGTCACTCCCTGCGATGGCAGGAGCCACTGACTGGCCGGACGCATTCCGAGGCATTGCTGCTGGTGAGGTTCAATGGCTTGAGCAGGTTCCGGCACTAGCAGCAGTTGCCGACGTTAAACAGGCTCAGATACTTGAGGATTCGCTCGCGGCGGCACTGACAGCAAACACCACCGGCGCACTGAGGGCGTTAGACGTTCTCGACGCCGGACACTGGCCCCACATGATTGGCTCCGATATCGTATGCACCCCGCCGACGGAAACCCCGGACAAGGTGGACGCATTTTACCAGCGGACGCGTCAGGCACTACTGAGCACGGCTGCTGGGGCAAAATGCCTCTGGATTCTTGAAGCCTCTTATGACGAACTGAAGACAGACAACGCCCGCAAGGTTAAGTAAGATAGCCAACCCGATCATTGGTCATCACATGGCCGTTTTTTCTTCCGCTTACTTTTGATTTTTAGGTAGGCAAAATCGTCGTCACTGTATAACCTCTGTGCGGCACAGCATTGTGCCGCAATGTATCTCAAAGCACTTTCGACAAAAACTGCTGAGTGCGCGTGTGGCATGGATGATTCAGCACCTGCTCGCTGCTGCCCTGCTCGACGATTTTGCCATCGACCATAAACACCACCTGATCTGCGACTTCTCGGGCGAAGCCAATCTCATGCGTTACCACAACCAGCGTGGTTCCCGACTTCGCCAGCGCTTTAATGACATCCAGTACTTCACCGACCAGTTCAGGATCCAGTGCAGATGTAGGCTCATCAAACAGCATGACGCGCGGATTTAGCGCCAGCGCACGGGCAATAGCGATACGCTGCTGCTGACCGCCGGATAAGTGACGCGACCAGGCATCGGCTTTATTCCGTAACCCTACCGCATCAAGCAGTGTTAATGCCCGCTCGGTGGCGGCTTTACGCGTTGCCAGTCCGTGCGCAATGGGCGCTTCAATCAGATTCTCCAGAACCGTTAAGTGCGGGAACAGATTAAAGTTCTGGAACACATAGCCGACGTTAACGCGCTGGCGCAAAATTTCCGCCTCTTTCAGCTCATACAGTTTGTCTCCCTGCCGACGATAGCCAATGTAATCGCCATCGATTTGAATAAACCCCTCATCGACGCGTTCCAGATGGTTGATGGTTCGTAAGAGTGTGGATTTCCCTGAACCGGACGGGCCAAGAATAACCGTTACCGTACCGGGAGGGATCTCCAGCGACACATTATCCAGCGCTTTGTGGCGACCAAAGTATTTGCTAACGCCGGTAATAGAAATATGGCCTTCAGGCGAGTGGGACATGGACGGCCTCCTGCTGTGGACGTTGACGACTGCGTTTTTCCGCACGCCTCACCCGGGTTGTGTTGATCGCTGAACGTCGTTCGCTGCGTGCCAATGCACGTTCAACCAGGTGCTGAATTAACGACAGGACGCTGGTGATCACCAGATACCACACCGCCCCCACCATCAGCAGCGGGATCACTTCCTGCGTGCGGTTATAGATCATCTGGATGGTGTAGAACAGCTCCGGCATTGCCAGCACATATACCATCGCCGTCCCTTTCGCCAGGCTGATGATTTCATTGAATCCAGCAGGCAAAATGGTACGCAGCGCCTGCGGCAGAATGATCCGCAGCGTACGTCGCCCTGCCGGTAAGCCCAGTGCTGCCGCTGCCTCGTACTGACCGTGATCGACCCCTAAAAATCCACCCCGAATAATTTCAGCGGTATAGGCGCTTTGGGTGATGCTGCCAACTTACTGATTTAGTGTATGATGGTGTTTTTGAGGTGCTCCAGTGGCTTCTGTTTCTATCAGCTGTCCCTCCTGTTCAGCTACTGACGGGGTGGTGCGTAACGGCAAAAGCACTGCCGGACATCAGCGCTATCTCTGCTCTCACTGCCGTAAAACATGGCAACTGCAGTTCACTTACACCGCTTCTCAACCCGGTACGCACCAGAAAATCATTGATATGGCCATGAATGGCGTTGGATGCCGGGCAACTGCCCGCATTATGGGCGTTGGCCTCAACACGATTTTACGTCACTTAAAAAACTCAGGCCGCAGTCGGTAACCTCGCGCATACAGCCGGG
>NZ_JAOWHJ010000027.1:0-13511 GCF_030332695.1 Citrobacter sp. Cpo089
CCCGGCTGTATGCGCGAGGTTACCGACTGCGGCCTGAGTTTTTTAAGTGACGTAAAATCGTGTTGAGGCCAACGCCCATAATGCGGGCAGTTGCCCGGCATCCAACGCCATTCATGGCCATATCAATGATTTTCTGGTGCGTACCGGGTTGAGAAGCGGTGTAAGTGAACTGCAGTTGCCATGTTTTACGGCAGTGAGAGCAGAGATAGCGCTGATGTCCGGCAGTGCTTTTGCCGTTACGCACCACCCCGTCAGTAGCTGAACAGGAGGGACAGCTGATAGAAACAGAAGCCACTGGAGCACCTCAAAAACACCATCATACACTAAATCAGTAAGTTGGCAGCATCACCCAACCTTGCGTACTATTGACAATATCAACCACAATCAATTATTTCCCCTTACAATATGCAAGCCTATTTGCATTACAAGCAACTGATAGAAGCATAATTTTTTGCACTTACCTTCCCCTCAGTCTTTCAGGTAATCTGGGCAAAGACGCCAACAGGGACTGAACAATGAAAATCGTTAACGCAGAAGAAGAGCACATCCACGCCATACGCGATATCTATGCACATCATGTTCTTCACGGTACCGGCAGCTTTGAAACCGACCCGCCGGATGCACACGAGATGCTTGCTCGTCTGGAAAAAATCCGCAGCCTCGGGCTGCCGTGGGTCGTCGCGCTGCAGGAAGATAAGGTCATCGGGTATTGCTACCTCACCCGCTACCGTGAACGTTATGCCTACCGCTATACCCTTGAGGATTCGATTTATATTGCTCCAACGGCTCAGCGTCAGGGTGTAGGAAAAGCCTTACTGCGTCATGTGATTGGCTGGGCTGAAGCACAGGGTTATCGGCAACTGATTGCCATCGTGGGCGACAGCAATAATCAGGGATCGCTGAAGATCCATCAACAGGCCGGATTTACGCAAATCGGCACGCTAAAGAACATTGGCTTTAAACATGGACTCTGGCTTGATACGGTATTGCTACAACGTAATCTGGGTGAAGGTAACGGCACGCTACCACCGGATTCCGGTGTCGCTATCTAACGTTTTTAAGGATTAACTACAGGGAGAGAATTTTGGAGCGGGCGAAGGGAATCGAACCCTCGTATAGAGCTTGGGAAGCTCTCGTTCTACCATTGAACTACGCCCGCATCGAAGTGCGTAAGGGATTATAAACCTTACGCTCTTCTTGGCAAGGGACTAACCGACTGACTGGCGATTAAATCACCGTCAGCATTTTGGCTTACTGCCCTGCGGCGGCAAATAACGCAGTGGATCGATAGCTGTCGCCCGATAGCGGATTTGGAAATGCAGCCGCACCGTAGTCGCATCCGAGCTGCCCATCGTCGCGATTTTCTGCCCGGCCTTCACGTTTTGACCGTTGTTCACCAGCATGGTGTCATTATGCGCATACGCGGTGATGTAGTCCTCACTGTGCTTAATCATGATGAGATTACCATAGCCCCGCAGCTGATTACCGACGTAAACCACCTTCCCGGCGCCGGCGGCATAAATCGGTGTACCGCGCGCAGCTGAGATATCAATGCCCTTATTGCCGCCGTCCGCGGTTGAATAAGGCAGGATCACCTTACCGCTGGCAGGCCACTGCCAGCAACGTTGCCCTACTGGTGGCCAGGAAGACTGCGGTACGGACGAAGACGGTCTGACCGCTGCCGTTTTGGTTGAGGATTTCTTGGTTGTTTTGCCAGAGTTAGAACTGGTTTTCGCGCCACCGCTGACCTTCAGTTTTTGCCCTACTTCAATGGTATAGGGCGGTGAAATATTATTCAGGCGGGCGATCTCTTTCACGCTGGTCCCGGTAGCGCGCGAAATACGGTATAGCGTATCCCCCCGCTTCACGGTATACACGGAGCCGGAATAACTTCCTGTATCAGACGATTTGCTCCCGGAACACCCTGCTAACAGCAGACCGACACACAGCAACATCACGATACCCAGGCCATTTTTCTTCAGGCGTCCTGCACTCAAAACAATACCTCGCAACATTTTCAGACGCTTTATCATAGCAGCCAGAAACCGGATGCCAAATCATATCGCGCAACGAACCGTCGGTCCTGGCATTTCACACCCTCTGTTAATCAATCTGACTTAATTAAGCATATAATATGGGTGCTTAAGATTGATGGTGGACGCTATGCGACAGGAACATGTCATTTTATTGAATGAGCAGGACCAACCCTGCGGAACGCTGGAAAAATATGCGGCGCATACCGCCACAACTCCCCTGCATTCCGCTTTCTCGTGCTGGATATTTAACGAGCAGGGCCAACTGCTGGTCACCCGCCGCTCGCTGCACAAAAAAGCCTGGCCTGGCATCTGGACCAACTCTGTCTGTGGTCACCCGCAGCTGGGTGAAACCCACGAAGACGCTATTGTCCGCCGGGCTCGCTTCGAACTGGGTGCAGACATCGACTCGCTCAGCCCCGTATATGCTGACTTTCGTTATCGCGCTACAGACCCGAGTGGAATTGTGGAAAACGAAGTGTGCCCGGTTTATGCCGCACATATCGTCAGTGAGCTACAGCTAAACCCAGATGAAGTGATGGATTGCCAGTGGAGCAGTCTTGAGGATGTCTTAAGCGGGATTGACGCGACGCCGTGGGCTTTTAGCCCGTGGATGGTAATGCAGGCATCGAATGATAAAGCACGAGAATTATTGCGCGAGTTTGCTAACCGTAATTGATTGCCGGATGGCAACGCAAACGCGTTTTATCCGGCCTACGAATCGTCTCCACGTAGGCCGGATAAGGCATCAGCCGCCATCCGGCATTTCACATCTTACTTAACCGGGCGCATTGCCGGGAACAGGATCACGTCGCGGATGGTATGGCTGTTGGTGAACAGCATAACCATACGGTCGATACCAATGCCCAGACCCGCAGTCGGCGGCAGACCGTGTTCCAGAGCGGTAACGTAGTCTTCGTCATAGAACATTGCTTCGTCATCGCCCGCATCTTTAGCGTTAACCTGATCCTGGAAACGCTGCGCCTGATCTTCCGCATCGTTCAGCTCGCTGAAACCGTTACCGATTTCACGTCCGCCGATGAAGAATTCGAAGCGGTCAGTGATTTCCGGGTTTTCATCATTACGACGCGCCAGCGGAGAAACTTCTGCCGGGTACTCGGTAATGAAGGTCGGTTGAATCAGGTGCGCTTCCGCAACTTCTTCAAAGATCTCGGTCACGATACGGCCCAGACCCCAGCTCTTCTCAACTTTGATGCCGATAGATTCAGCAATCGCTTTTGCAGAGTCGAAGTTATCCAGATCGGCCATGTTGGTTTCCGGGCGGTATTTCTGAATCGCTTCGCGCATGGTCAGTTTTTCGAACGGCTTACCGAAGTCGAAGACTTCTTCACCATAAGGCACTTCAGTCGTTCCCAGAACGTTCTGCGCCAGCGTACGGAACAGCGATTCGGTCAGTTCGATCAGATCTTTGTAGTCCGCATAAGCCATGTAGAGTTCCATCATGGTGAACTCTGGATTATGGCGAACAGAGATGCCTTCGTTACGGAAGTTACGGTTAATTTCGAATACGCGTTCGAAGCCGCCAACCACCAGACGCTTGAGGTACAGTTCCGGCGCGATACGCAGGTACATGTCCAGATCCAACGCGTTATGATGGGTGATAAACGGACGCGCTGCCGCACCGCCAGGGATCACCTGCATCATCGGGGTTTCTACTTCCATAAAGCCACGAGCAACCATGAACTGACGGATGCCAGCCATAATCTGTGAACGCACTTTAAAGGTATTACGGGATTCATCGTTAGAGATGAGATCCAGGTAACGTTGACGATAGCGCGCTTCCTGATCCTGCAGACCGTGGAATTTGTCCGGCAGCGGGCGCAGCGCTTTGGTCAGCAGACGCAATTCGGTGCAGTGAATAGACAACTCACCGGTCTTGGTCTTGAACAACTTACCTTTCGCGCCGAGGATATCGCCCAGATCCCATTTTTTGAACTGCTCGTTGTAGACGCCTTCCGGCAGGTCATCGCGAGCAACGTACAGCTGAATGCGGCCGCCAACGTCCTGCAGCGTAACGAATGATGCTTTACCCATAATACGACGGGTCATCATACGGCCAGCAACGGATACCTCAATGTTCAGCGCTTCCAGCTCTTCGTTTTCTTTCGCGTCGAAGTCAGCATGCAGTTGGTCTGAGGTATGATCGCGACGGAAATCGTTCGGGAACGGGATCCCCTGCTCACGCAGGCTCGCCAGCTTCTCACGGCGCGTTTTCAGTTCATTGTTAAGGTCGGCTACCGCGTCAGCGCCCTGTACGTGTTGTTCAGACATGTTGGTTCCTCATAACCCTGCTTTCAAACTTGCTTCGATAAATTGATCCAGGCTGCCATCCAGCACCGCCTGCGTGTTACGGGTTTCAACCCCGGTACGCAGATCTTTGATGCGGGAGTCATCAAGGACATAAGAACGAATCTGGCTACCCCAGCCGATATCTGACTTATTGTCTTCCATCGCCTGTTTCTCGGCATTCTTCTTCTGCATTTCCAGTTCATAAAGCTTCGCTTTCATCTGCTTCATGGCCTGGTCTTTGTTCTTGTGCTGTGAACGGTCGTTCTGACACTGCGTCACAATCCCGGTCGGGATGTGGGTAATACGCACCGCAGATTCCGTACGGTTAACGTGCTGACCACCCGCACCGGAGGCACGGTAAACGTCAATACGCAGGTCCGCCGGGTTGATATCGATATCAATATCATCGTCAACTTCCGGATAAACAAACGCAGAACTGAACGACGTATGGCGACGACCGCCGGAGTCGAACGGACTCTTACGAACCAGACGGTGTACACCGGTTTCAGTACGCAGCCAACCGTACGCATATTCGCCAGCAATTCGGATGGTCACGGATTTAATACCCGCCACTTCACCTTCAGATTCTTCAATAATTTCGGTCTTAAAGCCGCGCGCTTCAGCCCAACGCAGATACATGCGCATCAGCATGCTTGCCCAGTCCTGCGCTTCCGTACCGCCAGAACCTGCCTGAATATCGAGATAGCAATCTGCGCTGTCATATTCACCGGAGAACATACGACGGAATTCCAGCTGGGCCAGCTTATCTTCCAGCGTGTCGAGTTCTGCTACGGCTTCGTTAAAGGTTTCTTCGTCGTCGGCTTCTACAGCCAGCTCCAACAGGCCGGAGACATCTTCCAGGCCCTGGCTCATCTGATCGAGCGTATCAACGATGGCCTCAAGAGAAGAACGCTCTTTACCCAGCGCCTGCGCGCGTTCGGGTTCATTCCATACGTCCGGCTGTTCCAGCTCGGCGTTTACTTCTTCCAGACGCTCTTTCTTGGCATCATAGTCAAAGATACCCCCTAAGAACGTCAGAGCGCTCCGTGAGGTCCTGAATGCGGTTATTTACCGGATTAATTTCAAACATTGTCTGATTTCTTTTATTGGACTAGTCAAAATGCGGTGATAAGAGCGGGATTGTAACTAATCCACGCCCTTTTTTATAGCGATTAGTGACGCTAAAGTGGCCAGATATTGTCGATTATAATCTGCAAACTACGGTTGCCGCGAAACTCATTAATATCCAGTTTGTAGGCAAGCTGAACTTCGCGCACGCCGTTGTCCGGCCAGCAGGTGGTATCGACATTAAACGCAATACCGTCCAGCAGTGGACCACCGCCTACGGGCTCGACCATTACCTTCAGATGACGCTCACCGACCAGACGCTGCTGGAGCAAACGGAAATGCCCGTCAAACAGCGGTTCCGGGAACATTTGTCCCCACGGTCCGGCATCGCGCAGCATTTGTGCGACCTCCATGGTCATCTCCGACGCGTTCAGTGGGCCATCCGACACCACTTCACCTTGCAGTAAGGCGGGATCCAACCACTCGGTTACCAGTTCGCCAAAACGCTGCTGGAAACGCTCAAACTGCGCCTCTTCAAGCGATAAGCCCGCCGCCATGGCGTGACCGCCAAACTTGAGGATCATGCCCGGATAAAGGGTGTCCAGGCGCTCCAGCGCATCGCGCATGTGCAGCCCCTGAATCGAACGCCCGGATCCTTTGAGGGTACCGTCACCTGCCGGGGCAAACGCTATCACCGGGCGATGGAATCGCTCTTTAATACGCGATGCCAGAATCCCCACTACGCCCTGATGCCACTCGGGATGATACATAGCCAGACCGCCAGGTAGCGTATCGCTACTGCGTTCCAGCTTTTCACACAGGGTCAGCGCTTCTGCCTGCATACCCTGCTCAATTTCTTTGCGCGTCTGGTTGAGTGCGTCCAGCTCATTGGCCAGCACGCGCGCTTCACCAATGTTGTCGCACAACAACAGCGCTACGCCAACGGACATATCGTCCAGACGCCCTGCCGCATTCAGCCGTGGCCCGAGGGCAAAACCTAAATCACTGGCTGCCAGCTTTAGGGGGTCGCGATTGGAAATCTCCAGCAGCGCTTTAATACCTGGGCGGCATTTTCCGGCGCGGATACGGCTTAAGCCTTGCCACGTCAGAATGCGGTTATTGGCATCCAGCGGGACCACGTCCGCCACCGTGCCAAGCGCAACCAGATCGAGCAAATCCGCCAGGTTCGGCGGTGCAATGCCTCGCTCATCAAACCAGCCTTTGTCACGCAGGAAAGTGCGCAGCGCCAGCATCAGATAGAAAGCTACACCAACGCCTGCCAGCGATTTCGACGGGAACTCACAGTCGTGCAGGTTAGGATTGATGATCGCCTCTGCGCCCGGCAGCGTATCCCCTGGCAGGTGGTGATCGGTTACAACGACCGGGATCCCCAACGTTCTGGCATGTTCGACACCCGTGTGAGACGAGATGCCGTTGTCTACGGTAACAATCAGCTGAGCACCACGGGCATGGGCCTGATCAACGACTTCCGGGCTTAAACCATAACCGTCCTCAAAACGATTTGGCACCAGGTAGTCAATGTTACTGCAGCCCAACGCGCGCATCGCCAGGATGCTTAGCGCCGTGCTGGTCGCGCCATCGGCATCGAAATCGCCGACAACGATGATGCGAGTTCCCGCACGAAAGGCGTTGTAGAGGATCTCAACCGCCTTTTCGACACCGTTTAAATGCTGCCACGGCAGCATTCCTTTCACGCTACGCTCAAGTTCCTGCGCGCTGCGCACACCGCGACTGGCGTATAAACGGCGCAGCAGCGGCGGCAAGTCGGCAGGTAACTCGGCTGTCTCGTCGGCCTCACGCCGACGAAGTTGTATCTGTTGTTTCACGCGAATTATTTACCGCTGGTCTGTTTTGCATGTGCGTCGAGGAATTCTTTCATCTCTTTCGGGCCCTGATAACCAGGTACGACATAGCCATTGCTCAGCACAATCGCCGGTGTACCGCTGACGCCAAACTGTACGCCCAGCGCATAGTGGTTAGCGATATCCACATCACAGGTCGCCGCTTTCACGCCCTTGCCTGTCATCGCGTCGTCAAAGGCTTTGTTTTTGTCCTTAGCACACCAGATAGACTTCATGTCCTGCTCAGCCTGACTGTCCAGCCCCTGACGTGGGAAGGCCAGATAACGTACGGTGATCCCCAACGCATTGTAATCTTTCATCTCTTCATGCAGCTTGTGGCAGTAACCACAAGTGATGTCGGTGAAAACGGTAATGACGTGTTTTTCCTGCGGCGCTTTGTAGATGATCATCTCTTTTTCCAGCGCGTTCAGATGTTTCATCAGCAGTTGGTTGGTGACATTCACCGGACTTGCGCCGCTCACGTCGTACATCGGTCCCTGAATAATATGTTTACCGTCTTCGGTAACGTACAGCACGCCGCTATTGGTCAGTACAGTTTTCATGCCCGCAACCGGAGCAGGTTGAATCTCGGTGCTCTGCACACCCAGCTTTGCTAATGACTGACGAATTGCCGCGTCGTCTGCATGTACCATGCCGGAAAACGCCGTCGCCAGCAGGGTGAACATCATAAAACGTTTTTTCATAGCCTATCCTATCCTGTCAGCACTCACGCTCGCGGGTGATGCTGTTGATGTAGTTGCCGCAAGCGCTCCGTTGCGACATGAGTATAAATTTGCGTTGTCGAGAGATCGCTATGCCCCAGTAGCATCTGCACCACGCGCAGGTCTGCGCCATGGTTAAGCAGATGCGTGGCAAACGCGTGCCGCAGGACGTGCGGTGACAGCTTTTCGCTGTCGATTCCCGCCAACACAGCATAGTGTTTGATACGATGCCAGAAGGTCTGACGGGTCATCTGTTGCGCCCGCTGACTAGGAAACAGCACATCAATCGATACGCCGTTGAGCAACCATGGACGCCCATGCTCCAGGTATGTTTCCAGCCAGTACACAGCCTCCTCACCCAACGGGACAAGGCGCTCTTTGTTACCTTTACCGATCACCCGTACCACACCCTGACGCAGGCTGACGTCACTCATCGTCAGTCCTACCAGTTCAGACACGCGCAAGCCCGTTGCATACAACACTTCCAGCATGGCTTTGTCGCGTAGCTCCAGCGGTTGCTCAACAAGCGGCGCTTGTAGCAGCCGCTCAACCTGTGCTTCGCTGAGATCTTTAGGCAGGCGCTGCGGAAGTTTAGGTGATGCAAGCGAGGCGCTGGGGTCCTCTTCACGATATTTTTCGCGGTACAGATGCTGAAAAAAACGTCGCGTCGCACTGAGCAAACGTGCGGAACTGGTGGCTTTATACCCTCCATCCATCCGCTCAGCCAGCAAGGCTTGCAGATCATCACTTTGCGCGGTCGCAAGCGAAGCGCCGCGGTGATGTAACCATTCCACAAGCATGGTCAGATCGCGACGATACGCACTTAATGTATTTTCCGCCAGATTTCGTTCCAGCCACAGGGCATCAAGAAACTGCTCGATGCGCGCCAGATCCTGTTCCACTCGCGCCCCTTATTCCACTCTCATTTTTGATGCATTATGCCTCATTGTGCCGAGAATGCGGCGATTCTGTTACACTACCCGCAACGCTACAGCAGAATTGAGATGTTTACGTCATGAACATGGGTCTTTTTTACGGTTCCAGCACCTGCTACACCGAAATGGCAGCAGAAAAAATCCGCGATATCCTGGGTCCCGAACTGGTGACACTGCACAACCTCAAAGACGATTCCCCGACCCTAATGGAGCAATATGACGTGCTCATTTTGGGCATTCCAACCTGGGATTTCGGTGAAATTCAGGAGGACTGGGAAGCGATCTGGGAGCAACTGGACGACCTCAACCTGGAAGGCAAGATTGTCGCGCTTTACGGTATGGGCGATCAGTTGGGATACGGCGAATGGTTCCTGGATGCGTTGGGTATGCTGCACGATAAACTGCTCACCAAAGGTGTAAAGTTTGTCGGCTACTGGCCCACAGAAGGCTACGAATTCACCAGCGATAAACCCGTCATTGCTGATGGACAACTGTTTGTTGGCCTGGCGCTGGATGAGACGAACCAGTACGATCTCAGCGATGAACGCATTCAGGCCTGGTGCGAGCAAATTCTTGGGGAAATGGCCGAACACTGGTCCTGATAACCGATTTGCCGGATGACGGCGTAAATGCCTTATCCGGCCAGCATGACGCACCTAACTGTAGGCCTTCAAGCTGCGCGCCATCAGGCATGTGTCATGCGTTACCCTTGCTTCGCCTTTTGCAGCATCAACCGCCGTAAATCCCGCCACTCTGCATCATCCATACTGTCTGCTGCCAGCCACAAATGTTGACGTTTTCCGGCATCAGATCGCAAACGCAGCATCATGCCTGTTTTAACCATCCAGGGGGCGCTAACGATAGACCACTCTTGCCCTTGCCAGCGCAGACGGCCATCCATCAACAGCCGAATCTCACCCTGACAGGCGTTGATTCGACGCTGACTGCGAACGCTATCGAACACCACCAGAGAGAGCAAAACCAGCCATAATGGGGTGTAACTCAATGGCCAGGGCATCAATAAAATAAATACCGCGACCAGCCCATGAATTAGCAGTGAAAGCCACTGCGCGCGCCATGATACGCGTAAATCAGATTGCCACTGGACCACGTTCCCGATTCCGTGTCTGGATAAGTCGCACCATCTGTTCCAGCTGCTCATCAGCTGGTTTCCCATGATTCATCAACCAGTTAAATAAATCTGGATCATCACATTCTAGCAGACGGATAAAGATACGTTTTTCTTCGTCACTTAAGCTGTCATATTCATGTTCGAAAAACGGCATGATCGAGATGTCCAGCTCGCGCATACCGCGGCGGCATGCCCAATGAATACGTGCTTTGTTGTTAATATCCATGTTCTTCTCCCTGTCTCGCGAAAACGAAGTATCCCGCTATTGTAACGTGTTTTTCCCGCTCTTTTTACGGGAATATCAGTAAACTGAAGCTCGCTCGCTAAATAAAACCTTATAAAGCCAAAGGATTCACCATTTTTGGATGTCTCCTCGCAAAGCGCAACATATGGCACAAATAGCCTGTTTAAACCGCTTGCAATGGGCCATAGCTCTTTTACCATTAGTCATTATCACTGCGTTAAGCAAATCAGGACATTATTATGGCTTTTACATCTTTTCCTCCTCGCCAGCCTTTCGCGTCAACGCGTTTGCCTCTGACGCTAATGACGCTCGATGACTGGGCGCTCGCCACCATCACCGGTGTCGACAGTGAGAAGTATATTCAGGGTCAGGTCACGGCGGATGTCAGCCAGATGACCGAGCATCAGCACCTGTTGGCTGCACATTGTGACGCCAAAGGTAAAATGTGGAGCAACCTGCGTCTGTTCCGCCAGGGTGACGGTTTTGCATGGCTTGAGCGCCGTAGCCTGCGTGATGCGCAGCTCAGCGAGCTGAAAAAATATGCGGTCTTCTCGAAGGTGGTGATTGCCCCGGACGATGAACGAGTACTGCTGGGCGTAGCGGGATTCCAGGCACGTGCAGCGCTGGCCAATCTCTTTAGCGAATTGCCGAACAGTGATAAGCAGGTCATTACCGAAGGTGCCTCCACGGTATTGTGGTTCGAACACCCTGCCGAACGTTTTCTGCTGATCGTTAATGCCACCACAGCAGAAACCTTGGTTGAAAAGCTGCGTGGCGAAGCTGAGTTAAATAACAGCCAGCAGTGGCTGGCGCTGGATATCGAAGCGGGTATCCCCGTTATTGATACAGCCAACAGTGCACAGTTTATTCCACAGGCTACCAATCTGCAGGCTCTGGGCGGGATCAGCTTTAAAAAAGGCTGCTACACCGGTCAGGAAATGGTGGCTCGTGCAAAATTCCGCGGAGCCAACAAACGCGCCATGTGGACTTTGGCGGGTGCCGCCGGTCGAGTACCGGAAGCGGGTGAAGACCTGGAGCTGAAAATGGGCGAGAACTGGCGCCGTACCGGCACCGTACTCGCCGCAGTACAACTGGCTGATGGTCAGGTACTGGTGCAGGTTGTGATGAATAACGACATGGAGGCCGACAGCGTGTTCCGCGTTCGTGAAGACGCGAAAACGCTGCATATCGTACCGCTGCCATATTCGTTAGACGAAGAGTAATTGGTAGGCCTGATAAGCGCAGCGCCATCAGGCAATTCGGCACAGGCTACCGGATTGCGGCGTTGGCTTGTCCGGCCTATAAAATACAGTCCGGGCGAGGCGTTTACGCCGCCCCCGGGGTTGCACTGAATCTATGCGTGTTGCCCCACGTACAGATAGATCGCCAGGAAATGGCAAACGCTGCCGCCCAGCACAAAGCCGTGCCAGATCGCATGGTTGTAAGGAATACGCTTACAGACGTAGAAAATTACGCCCAGCGAATACACCACACCACCAACAGCCAGCAACGTCACGCCTCCCGCTGCCAACTTAACCGCCAGTTGATACACCACAATCAGCGAAAGCCAGCCCATTGTCAGGTAGGTCACCAGTGACAGAACCTTAAACCGGTGCGCAATGGTTAGTTTGAATAAAATACCGATCAGCGCCAGGCTCCAGATAACAATCATCAGCCCACGTGCCAGCGGCGAATCAAGCCCCACCAGCAGAAATGGCGTGTAAGTCCCGGCAATCAGCAGATAAATCGCACAGTGGTCGAATTTTTTCAGCCAGACTTTCGCTCTCTGATGGGGGATCGCGTGATACAAAGTTGAGGCGAGGAACAGCAGGATCATGCTGCCGCCGTACAGGCTATAGCTGGTAATCGCCATAGCGCTGGCGTTGGTATCCACTGCCTGGACCAGCAATAACACCAATCCGACAATCCCAAACACCAGCCCGATACCGTGACTGATGCTGTTGGCTATTTCCTCTGCCAGCGAATATCCCTGCGCGATTAATGGCTTCTGAACCATAACTTACTCCCGAGAAACGAACCCTATCGTGATTGCTCCTCTAGCGTAACTGAGAATGGTTCCAGTGAACACCTGTTAGCTAAAATAATTACCAGATAAATATTTATCATTAAAAATCAAAGTGTTAGATTTTAAATTTCAGCTAACATGCGTACCATTAAAATCAAAGGCATTTAAAATCAATCACATAAAATTGCGTCTGATCCGGGTAAATCTCGGCAATGACATGTTTAAGTTCTTCAAGCGTCATGTTTTCCTGCTGGGCATGTTTATCCGTCAGCGTATCCAGCGTGACGGTTGAGGTGCCTACAACCTCAATCGTGCAGAAGTAACCGTCATCTTCGAAGCGCCCAACCCGTAAAATGTCCCCGGCTTTGAAGTGTGATTCGGACTCGTCACGAATAGTGATGGTCTTGCGTCCGGCCAGAATGTCATCCTGGAAACGCTGAAAAAAAGTGATGTCATTTGGCTGCATGTTATTATTCCCTGTAGATGAAGTCTGATGAGTGAGTTTTGCCATTGTGAGTATGTTCTCCCACGCTGCCATCGCCAGTCTCAACAATCTTGAGATGCTGGTCTACAACTATGTCATCAAAAACCGTGACAAAGTCATGTACATGACCATTCGCGAACTGGCCGATGCCGTGGGTGTTTCCACTACAACCGTACTGCGCTTTTGCCGCAAGCTTAAGTGTGAAGGTTACTCAGAATTTCGCGTGCGCTTCAAATTATATTTAGAGCAGAATGAACCGCAACAGGCTAATTTCGGTGCCAGCGAAATTATCAGCTTCTTTAAAGGCGTTAATAACGATGAGTTCGATAATCTGCTCGATCAGGCGGTGATGCTGCCAACTTACTGATTTAGTGTATGATGGTGTTTTTGAGGTGCTCCAGTGGCTTCTGTTTCTATCAGCTGTCCCTCCTGTTCAGCTACTGACGGGGTGGTGCGTAACGGCAAAAGCACTGCCGGACATCAGCGCTATCTCTGCTCTCACTGCCGTAAAACATGGCAACTGCAGTTCACTTACACCGCTTCTCAACCCGGTACGCACCAGAAAATCATTGATATGGCCATGAATGGCGTTGGATGCCGGGCAACTGCCCGCATTATGGGCGTTGGCCTCAACACGATTTTACGTCACTTAAAAAACTCAGGCCGCAGTCGGTAACCTCGCGCATACAGCCGGG
>NZ_JAOWHJ010000028.1:0-119248 GCF_030332695.1 Citrobacter sp. Cpo089
CCCGGCTGTATGCGCGAGGTTACCGACTGCGGCCTGAGTTTTTTAAGTGACGTAAAATCGTGTTGAGGCCAACGCCCATAATGCGGGCAGTTGCCCGGCATCCAACGCCATTCATGGCCATATCAATGATTTTCTGGTGCGTACCGGGTTGAGAAGCGGTGTAAGTGAACTGCAGTTGCCATGTTTTACGGCAGTGAGAGCAGAGATAGCGCTGATGTCCGGCAGTGCTTTTGCCGTTACGCACCACCCCGTCAGTAGCTGAACAGGAGGGACAGCTGATAGAAACAGAAGCCACTGGAGCACCTCAAAAACACCATCATACACTAAATCAGTAAGTTGGCAGCATCACCCAATAAGCGTTCTGGCGGCAAAACCTACGGATGAATCTCAGTCGTTGTCGGTGATAAGATAGACCATTCAGGTCGAGCCAACGCTCGTCGTTACTGCCCATCAGGCGGCTTTCGAATGACAAATTTGTGGGTTTATGTGAGTTTCCAGGGGCTCACGTGAGACTGCCCAGGTCCCCAAAAAGATTAAAAAAAGAGCAAAAGCGATATGAAAGAGTCACTTGATACGGACTTCACGAACCACACCCCAATGATGCAGCAGTATCTCAAGCTGAAAGCCCAGCATCCGGAGATACTGTTGTTTTACCGCATGGGCGACTTTTACGAACTGTTTTATGACGATGCGAAACGTGCGTCTCAGTTGCTTGATATCTCCCTGACCAAACGCGGCGCGTCTGCGGGCGAGCCTATCCCGATGGCGGGCATTCCTCACCATGCGGTAGAAAACTACCTCGCTAAGCTGGTCAACCAGGGTGAGTCCGTTGCTATTTGTGAGCAGATTGGCGATCCGGCGACCAGCAAAGGTCCGGTTGAGCGCAAAGTGGTGCGTATCGTCACGCCAGGTACCATTAGTGATGAAGCGCTGTTGCAGGAACGCCAGGACAACCTGCTGGCCGCTATCTGGCAGGACAGTAAAGGTTACGGCTACGCCACGCTGGATATCAGCTCCGGGCGTTTTCGCGTCAGCGAACCTGCCGACCGCGAGACGATGGCTGCAGAATTGCAGCGCACCAATCCCGCTGAACTGCTGTATGCCGAAGATTTCGCTGAAACCTCACTGATTGAGGGACGTCGCGGATTACGTCGTCGTCCACTATGGGAATTTGAAATCGATACTGCTCGCCAGCAGCTAAACCTGCAGTTTGGCACGCGGGATCTGATTGGTTTTGGCGTGGAAAACGCCCCGCGTGGATTATGCGCGGCTGGCTGCCTGCTGCAATACGTAAAAGATACCCAGCGTACCTCGCTGCCGCATATTCGTTCCATCACCATGGAACGTCAGCAGGACAGCATCATTATGGATGCCGCCACGCGCCGCAATCTGGAAATTACCCAGAACCTGGCAGGCGGCTTTGAAAACACGCTGGCTTCGGTACTCGACTGCACCGTGACGCCGATGGGCAGCCGTATGCTCAAGCGCTGGCTGCATATGCCGGTCCGCGACACCAAAGTCCTCACTGAGCGCCAACAGACCATCGGCGCGCTACAGGATTCCACCAGTGAATTGCAACCCGTGCTGCGTCAGGTCGGCGATCTTGAACGTATCCTGGCGCGCCTGGCCCTGCGTACTGCGCGCCCGCGCGATCTGGCCCGTATGCGTCATGCCTTCCAGCAATTACCGGAACTGCGCGCGCAACTGGAAAGCGTAGACAGTGCCCCCGTACAGATGCTGCGCGAGAAAATGGGTGAGTTTGCTGACCTGCGTGAACTGCTGGAACGTGCCGTAGTGGAAGCTCCACCTGTGCTGGTTCGCGACGGTGGCGTCATCGCCCCGGGCTATAACGAAGAACTGGACGAGTGGCGAGCGCTGGCTGATGGCGCAACTGACTATCTGGACAGACTGGAAATCCGTGAGCGCGAGCGCACCGGCCTTGATACGCTGAAGGTTGGATTTAACGCCGTTCACGGCTACTACATTCAGATCAGTCGCGGGCAAAGTCATCTGGCGCCGATTAACTATGTGCGTCGCCAGACGCTGAAAAACGCCGAACGCTACATTATTCCGGAGCTGAAAGAGTACGAAGACAAAGTTCTGACATCAAAAGGCAAAGCGCTGGCGCTGGAAAAACAGCTGTACGATGAGCTGTTCGACATGCTGCTGCCGCACCTGGCTGATTTGCAACAAAGCGCCAGCGCGCTGGCAGAACTGGACGTACTGGTCAACCTCGCAGAACGCGCTTATACCCTGAATTACACCTGCCCGACCTTCACCGACAAGCCTGGTATTCGTATTACCGAGGGACGTCATCCGGTGGTTGAACAGGTGCTGACCGAGCCGTTTATCGCCAACCCGCTTAACCTCTCGCCTCAGCGACGGATGCTGATCATCACTGGCCCGAATATGGGGGGTAAAAGTACCTATATGCGCCAGACTGCGTTAATTGCGCTGCTGGCCTACATCGGCAGCTACGTTCCGGCGCAGAAAGTGGAAATAGGCCCGATCGATCGGATCTTTACTCGCGTCGGTGCGGCGGATGATCTGGCCTCCGGTCGTTCTACCTTCATGGTAGAAATGACTGAAACCGCCAACATTCTGCATAATGCCACCGAGAACAGCCTGGTGCTGATGGATGAGATTGGACGCGGCACCTCCACCTACGACGGCCTGTCGCTGGCGTGGGCGTGCGCGGAAAACCTGGCTAATAAAATCAAAGCATTAACCTTGTTTGCCACCCACTATTTCGAACTGACTCAGTTACCGGAGAAAATGGAAGGCGTAGCAAATGTGCATCTGGATGCGTTAGAGCACGGCGATACCATCGCCTTCATGCACAGCGTACAGGATGGTGCGGCAAGCAAGAGCTATGGTCTGGCGGTAGCTGCCCTGGCAGGTGTACCAAAAGAGGTTATTAAACGCGCGCGGCAAAAACTGCGCGAACTGGAAAGCATCGCGCCGAATGTTGCTGCAACTCAGGTCGACGGCACACAGATGTCGCTCCTGTCAGCTCCGGAAGAAACGTCGCCCGCCGTTGAAGCCCTGGAAAACCTCGACCCGGATTCGCTAACGCCTCGTCAGGCGCTGGAGTGGCTCTACCGGTTGAAGAGTCTGGTGTAACGCCGTAATGCCCGATAGTGATACGCTTATCGGGCCTGCAAAATATCGCTATATGTAGGCCGGGTAAGGCGAAGCCGCACCCGGCGTGTTGATTAGCGCTTATCTTCTGCCAGCAGCGGTGGAATACTCGGCACCATCGGTGCGTCATCAATATCCTTCTGCGTCATGCGAAACGCTTGCGGGTAGTGCTCGCGGCAGGTACGGCGTAGAGGCTCAGTATCACGCCAGGTGTATAGACAATGCTGGCACTGATATACCGTCCAGACATCTTTTACCGGCGAGTTTGCCATCACTTCAATATGTTCATCGGCACAACGTGGACAAATCATCTGCTACTCCTTATTTACGGTTGGCCAGCATGGCGGTCAGTTTTTCTGCCCAGGCTTTCGTTTCTGGTAAATCGCATACCGGCTGGCTGTAGTGCCCACGGTTATCCGGCGCAACCGGCGTAGTCGCATCAATAATTAACTTGTCGGTAATCCCCGCCGGACTGGAACCCGGATCAAGCTCCAGCACCGACATATTCGGCAATTGCACCAGATCGCCCGCCGGATTGACCTTCGAAGACAGCGCCCACATCACCTGCGGCAGGTTGAACGGATCAACATCCTCATCAACCATAATCACCATTTTCACGTAACCCAGGCCATGCGGCGTCGTCATTGCACGCAACCCTACCGCACGGGCAAAGCCGCCGTAGCGTTTTTTGGTGGAGATAATCGCCAGCAAACCGTGGGTATACATGGCATTCACCGCCTGCACTTCCGGAAATTCGGCTTTCAGCTGTTGATAAAGCGGTACGCAGGTTGCCGGACCCATCAGGTAGTCAATCTCCGTCCACGGCATCCCCAAATATAACGATTCAAAAATCGGTTTGGTGCGATAAGAGACTTTATCGATACGCACGACCGTCATATTACGTCCACCGGAATAGTGCCCGGTAAACTCGCCAAACGGCCCTTCGATTTCACGCTTACGGCTTTCAATTACCCCTTCGAGGATCACTTCTGAACCCCATGGCACGTCAAAGCCGGTGAGCGGCGCGGTAGCGATCGGATACGGACTTTCACGCAGCGCTCCCGCCATTTCGTATTCCGACTGATCGTACTTCAGCGGCGTGGCCCCCATGAGGGTAATGATCGGATCGTTACCCAGCGTGATGGCAATCGGCAGATCTTCACCGCGCTCTTCGGCTTTATGCAGGTGCAGCGCGATATCATGCATCGGTACCGGCTGCAGGCCAAGCTTGCGTTTGCCCTTCACTTCCATACGATAAATGCCGACATTCTGTTTACCGAAGTTGTCCGGATCCAGCGGATCGCGCGACACCACGCAGGCTTTATCAAGATAGAAACCGCCGTCGCCATCGTTCAGGCGAAACAGCGGCAGAATATCAAACAGGTTGATCTCATCACCATCAACACAGTTTTCAGCCCATGCCGGATTGGCGCGACGCTCCGGCGTAACCGGAAATTTATCCCAACGGCGAATAAACTCATCAATCTGTTTTTTCACCGGGGTATTTGGCGGCAGGCCTAAAGAGATGGCGTGATTCTGCCACGAACCAATAGTGTTCATCGCCACGCGGGCGTCGGTAAAACCACGAATATTGTCAAACCACAGCGCTGGCGCACCATCACCAATGCGTCCGGTCGCATTGGCTGCCGCAGCCAGATCCGGCTCGGCGTTAACTTCTTCACTGATTTTCAGCAATTGCCCCTGGTCATCCAGCGCTTGTAAAAAGCTGCGCAAATCATCAAATGCCATTATTCATTCTCCTGTGAAAAATTCTGCGCCTGCCGTAAACCCTGCCAGCGACGGGCGTTGGGGTGTTCCAGACCAAACTGATCGAGCACACGCGCAACGATATGCTGCGTAATGTCATCGACCGTTTGCGGGTGGTTGTAATACGCGGGCATCGGCGGGACCATCGCCACGCCCATGCGGGAAAGCGCGAGCATGTTTTCCAGATGAATCGTGCTAAGCGGCATTTCACGCGGTACCAGAACCAGCTTGCGCCCTTCTTTCAGCACCACATCAGCAGCCCGACCCACCAGCCCTTCCGCGTAGCCTGCACGAATACCGGCCAGGGTTTTCATACTGCAGGGGATAATGATCATGCCGTCAGTGCGAAACGATCCAGAGGAGATGGTCGCCGCCTGATCCGCCGGGTTGTGGCAATAATCGGCCAACGCAGACACATCACGGACGCTGTGCGGCGTTTCCAGTTCAATAGTGGTTTTGGCCCACTTTGACAGCACCAGATGGGTTTCCACTTCGGGCATTTCCCGCAACGCCTGCAATAGCGACACGCCAAGCGGTGCGCCGGTTGCCCCGGTCATTCCGACAATTAATCTCATTTAGTTTCTCAATTTTTGTTCGTGTACGAACATTTTGATTAAAATACTCTCACATAACATTTCGGGCAAGGCCATCGCGCACAGATCGCTAAAGCCGCAATTGTTAAAAAAAGATGCGCAACCCGCTATGATAGAGACTGACAGGAATTCCGGAGCGCTCATGCCGTTACGAAATAAAGCATTTCACCTTTTACGTCAGCTCTTCCAGCAGCATACGTCCCGCTGGCAACATGAATTACCGGACCTGACCAAACCACAGTATGCGGTAATGCGTGCCATTGCTGAACGTCCCGGCATTGAGCAGGTTGACCTGACCGAAGCCGCAGTCTGTACCAAGGCAACCCTTGCGGAAATGCTAAGCCGAATGGAAAAACGGGAGCTGGTCAGGCGTGAACATGACCCGGCAGATAAACGTCGGCGGTTTGTTTATTTGACCGCACAAGGAGAAGAATTACTGGCCAGCGCAACTCCGTTAGGCGATAGCGTGGATGATGAGTTTCTGGGGCGATTATCTGATGAAGAACGTGAGCAGTTCACACGTCTGGTGCGTAAGATGATGAACTAATCTGCCGGATGGCGACATAAATGTCTTATCCGGCCTACAAAGTCCTGCTCCCCGTAGACCTGATAAACGCAGTGCCATCAGGCAACAAACATAGAAAAAGGCCAGTCTCAATGAGACTGGCCTTTCTTGATAGAACTTGTGCTTACTCGCGGAAAAGCGCTTCGATATTCAGTCCCTGAGTCTGCAGAATTTCACGCAGACGACGCAGACCTTCAACCTGAATCTGGCGAACACGTTCACGGGTGAGACCAATTTCACGGCCCACATCTTCCAGTGTCGCAGCTTCGTACCCCAGCAGACCAAAACGACGTGCCAGCACTTCACGCTGTTTGGCGTTCAGTTCGAACAGCCATTTGACGATGCTCTGTTTCATATCATCGTCTTGCGTGGTGTCTTCCGGGCCGTTTTCCTTTTCATCGGCCAGAATATCCAGCAACGCTTTTTCGGAATCGCCACCCAGCGGGGTGTCTACCGAGGTAATACGCTCGTTGAGTCGGAGCATACGGCTGACGTCATCAACCGGTTTATCCAGTTGTTCAGCAATCTCTTCTGCGCTCGGTTCGTGGTCCAGTTTATGCGACAACTCACGCGCGGTACGCAGATAGACGTTCAGCTCTTTTACAATGTGAATTGGCAGTCGGATCGTACGGGTTTGGTTCATAATCGCCCGTTCGATCGTCTGGCGGATCCACCAGGTTGCGTATGTTGAGAAGCGGAACCCACGTTCCGGGTCAAACTTCTCGACTGCACGGATCAGTCCCAGATTGCCCTCTTCAATCAGGTCCAGCAATGCCAGACCACGATTGCCATAACGACGAGCAATTTTCACCACCAGACGCAGGTTACTTTCAATCATGCGACGGCGGGATGCGACATCCCCACGCAGTGCGCGACGCGCAAAATAAACTTCTTCTTCGGCTGTTAACAGTGGTGAATAACCAATCTCACCAAGGTAAAGCTGAGTCGCGTCCAACACACGCTGTGTGGCCCCCTGCGATAACAGCTCTTCTTCAGCCAGGTCGTTATCACTGGGTTCCTCTTCACTCAAGGCTTTTTCATCAAAAGCCTCTACTCCGTTCTCATCAAATTCCGCATCTTCATTTAAATCATGAACTTTCAGCGTATTCTGACTCATAAAGGTGGCTCCTACCCGTGATCCCTAACGGAACTAGCACGTGAAAGCCTGGTTCCGCCGAATTATCGCTGCGGTAAATAGCGCAGCGGGTTTACGGATTTCCCCTTGTAACGAATTTCAAAATGCAAGCGTGTTGAACTGGTTCCGGTGCTACCCATGGTAGCTATTTTCTGCCCCGCCTTGATTTCTTGTTGTTCCCGGACCAGCATTGTATCGTTATGGGCGTAGGCACTCAGGTAATCATCGTTATGTTTGATGATAATAAGATTACCGTAACCGCGCAGTGCGTTACCGGCATATACGACGCGTCCATCTGCGGTCGCGACAATAGCCTGTCCTTTACTGCCTGCAATATCGATCCCTTTATTGCCACCTTCAGTAGCCGCAAAGTTTTCGATTACTTTGCCGTCAGTCGGCCAGCGCCAGGTAGAGATTGGCGAGCTGGTTGACGTTGAGCTTGCAGTTGATTCGGTTGCGCTAACTGCTGGAGCCGTTACAGGCGCTGTGACAACGGTCCCAGCAGGCTTGTTGTTCGGCAACATTTTATTAGCACTTTGTTCACCTGAATCCTCAGAATACGTAATTGTTGGTTTCGAAGCAACAGCAACGGTGGAATTTTGTGCAGGGTTGGTCACAACTCCTTGCTGTGCTGCATCCGCCTGGGTAATAGCATTACCACCAGTAATCGGTGTACCCGACGCGTTGCCCACTTGCAGAGTTTGACCGACATTCAGGCCATACGGGGCCGGAACGTTATTGCGTTGTGCGAGATCACGGAAATCGTTCCCGGTAATCCAGGCAATATAGAAAAGGGTATCGCCTTTCTTAACAGTATAGGTACTGCCGCCCGTATAGCTACCTTTCGGAATGTTCCCATACTTACGATTGTACACAATACGACCGTTTTCCATCTGCACAGGCTGTTCCGCGACAGGCTGGATCTGTGTTGACTGTGTGGTCGGACGCTGCACCGGCTGGATCTGTGGCGTTTGCTGTACTGTCGACGTCGAGCCCATTTTTGGTGGAGGCGTAATCAGCATGCCGGAATTGGTGTTCGTTGATGCACTGCCACCAACCGAGTTGACCGGCGCTGGTGGATTCGAGGTATTTGAACAACCTGCCAGCCATAATGAAACCAGTGACAATGCCGCAATGCGGCGAACGGTAAATTTGTGGCTTCCCGCGCTCATTTATCCCCCAGGAAAATTTGGTTAAAACCAGTGACGTAATCACCGTGCAAGGCATCGGACTGGGCACTGGAAACGTGACCACGATACGCTTACTAATTCCAGAATATCCAGGAAAACTCCAGGTATTCAGAGCCTGTATCTACGCAAGCTCCCCTTTTACTAAGGGAACGAAACGTACGGCCTCCACGGTATCGATAATAAATTCGCCTCCCCGACGACGCACCCGTTTCAGAAACTGGTGCTCGTCGCCCACGGGTAAGACGAGAATACCGCCTTCATCCAACTGCATCATCAATGCGGTTGGGATCTCAGGCGGCGCTGCCGTAACAATGATAGCGTCAAACGGGGCTCGCGCTTGCCAGCCCTGCCATCCATCACCATGACGGGTAGAAACATTATGTAAATCAAGCTGTTTAAGTCGACGACGCGCCTGCCACTGCAAACCTTTAATGCGCTCAACAGAGCATACATGGTGCACCAGGTGTGCCAGAATCGCCGTTTGGTAACCAGAGCCGGTACCAATTTCCAGCACCCGGGACTGCGGCGTTAACTCAAGCAGCTCGGTCATCCGCGCAACCATATAGGGCTGCGAAATCGTCTGCCCCTGACCAATCGGCAGAGCAATATTGTCCCAGGCCTTATGTTCAAACGCCTCATCAATGAATTTTTCACGCGGCACGGCGGCAAGTGCATCGAGAACAAGCTCATCTCTGATGCCCTGCGCACGTAATTGTTCAAGAAGAGTGTGTACGCGTCTGCTTACCATTGCGTGTCGGCTCCCACGCTGTCTAACCAGTCAGAAACAACTTCATGCGCGCCGTAGGCGGTTAAATCGACATGCAGCGGCGTAATGGAAACATAGCCTTCATCGACGGCGGCAAAATCTGTATCCGGTCCGGCGTCGCACTTTTCGCCCGGCGGCCCGATCCAGTACAGCGTATTACCGCGCGGGTCCTGCTGTGGGATCACCTGATCCGCAGGATGGCGGCTACCGCAGCGGGTGACGCGGATACCTTTAATCTGATCCAGCGGTAAATCCGGCACGTTGATATTCAAAATTCGCCCGGTGCGCAGCGGTTCACGACTCAGCGCCCGTAAGATACGGCAGGTTACTGCGGCAGCAGTATCGTAGTGTTTATGCCCATCAAGTGAGACCGCCAACGCAGGAAAGCCCAGGTGACGACCTTCCATCGCCGCCGCAACGGTACCGGAATAGATAACATCATCGCCCAGATTAGGACCTGCGTTAATACCAGACACGACAATGTCCGGACGCGGACGCATTAATGCGTTCACGCCCAGATAGACGCAATCGGTAGGTGTACCCATTTGTACGGCGATATCACCGTTATCATAGGTGAACGTGCGAAGTGAGGATTCCAGCGTCAGCGAGTTAGACGCGCCACTGCGGTTACGATCCGGGGCAACCACCTGTACGTCAGCAAACTCACGCAGCGCTTTCGCCAGCGTTTGTATACCGGGTGCGTGGACCCCATCATCGTTACTCAGCAATATACGCATAATCACCCATTGTGTTAATAAGTTCCCTTACAACACTGGTGGCGAAGCTACCTGCCGGTAGCCAGAAACGTAACTCAACGGTTACGTCATCCCACCAGTTCCAGCTTAATTGTTGTGGATACAGCAACATAGCACGACGCGATGCGTCGACTTTCTCGCGCAATAACAGCGACTGCAGCGCGGTTTCATCAGCAATAGCGGCTTCTTCAAACGCCAGCGCGTCGCGCTGAGTTCCCCACTCACCGCTGCCCGGTAATGCCGCTGTAATCATCAATTCTTTATCATCGACGCGACGCTGTAATTCGGTTTGTTCTTCCTGCGTGGCGACAAACCAACTTCCGCGTCCCGACAATTGTAGCGCATCGCCGTCAACAACTTGATTAAAGTCTGTTTTTTTCAAGCGTTCACTGACTATCTGATTAAACAACGCGCTACGGGCCGCCGACAACCAAAAACTGCGCTTATTGCGATCGCGCACTGGCGCATCGCTTTGCGCCCAACGCAGCGCCCCTTGCAGGTTGCTGCCGCCAATACCAAAACGCTGAGCGCCAAAATAGTTCGGTACGCCGCGCTCGCTAATCGCCTGCAAACGCGCTTCAACGTCCTCTCGCTGGCTCACTTCACGCAGCACCAGCGTAAATTCGTTACCTTTCAACGCCCCTAAACGCAGCTTACGCTTGTGGCGCGCGTACTCCAGCACTTTACAGCCTTCGAGTTCAAATTTGCTTAAATCAGGCATTGCATTGCCCGGCACGCGCGCGCACAGCCACTGTTCCGTGACTGCATGCTTGTCTTTCTGGCCAGCAAAGCTCACTTCACGGGCGTGAATTTTCAGGAACTTCGCCAGCGCGTCAGCCACAAAACGGGTATTACAGCCGTTTTTCAGGATACGCACCAAAATGTGCTCGCCTTCGCCATCCGGTTCGAAGCCTAAATCTTCGACGACGACAAAGTCTTCCGGATTCGCTTTCAGAACGCCATGGCCTTGTGGTTTGCCATGGAGATACGTCAGATCTTCAAACGCAGTCATTTCGTTGCCTTAATGAGTAACGCCACCGCTTCACAGGCAATCCCTTCCCCACGCCCGGTAAAACCGAGTTTTTCCGTGGTGGTCGCTTTCACGTTAACATCATCCATATGGCAGCCGAGATCTTCGGCAATAAACACGCGCATTTGCGGAATGTGCGGCAGCATCTTCGGCGCCTGAGCAATAATCGTCACATCCACATTACCAAGCGTATAGCCTTTGGCCTGAATACGCCGCCAGGCTTCACGCAATAATTCACGACTATCTGCACCTTTAAAGGCCGGGTCGGTGTCCGGGAAGAGTTTACCGATATCCCCCAGCGCAGCCGCGCCCAGCAGAGCATCGGTTAACGCGTGTAACGCCACGTCGCCATCAGAATGCGCCAGCAATCCTTTTTCATACGGGATGCGCACACCACCAATGATAATTGGGCCAACTCCGCCAAAAGCGTGTACG
Source organism: Citrobacter sp. Cpo089 (assembly GCF_030332695.1). Classification (NCBI taxonomy): domain Bacteria; kingdom Pseudomonadati; phylum Pseudomonadota; class Gammaproteobacteria; order Enterobacterales; family Enterobacteriaceae; genus Citrobacter; species Citrobacter sp. Cpo089. The sequence continues at coordinate 11,378 of NZ_JAOWHJ010000028.1, forward strand.
TCGAAACCGTGTCCAATTCGCATTATGCCTTCTCCTGATATACACAACATCCTCTAGGCAGCCTGAAGAATGATGTATCTAGATAGTTCGGGTCAGATAAAATTCCGCCAGCGCCAGGTCTTCCGGGCGGGTGACTTTGATGTTGTCAGCGCGTCCTTCGACCAGCAGCGGATGAAAACCGCAATATTCCAGCGCCGAGGCTTCGTCCGTAATGGTTGCGCCTTCGTTTAGCGCACGGGTCAGACAGTCATGCAACAGCTCGCGAGGGAAAAACTGCGGCGTCAACGCATGCCATAAATCGGTGCGATCGACCGTATGTGCGATGTCTGTTCGGCCCGGCTCCGCGCGTTTCATCGTGTCGCGCACCGGCGCAGCAAGGATCCCGCCGATGCGGCTGGTTTCACTTATTGCCAGCAAACGAGATAAATCTTCCTGATGCAGGCACGGACGCGCGGCATCATGCACCAGTACCCAACTGGCCTCACCTGCGGCTTGCAAACCGGCCAGGACAGAATCGGCACGCTCGTTGCCACCATCCACCACGGTAATTTGCGGGTGCGCTGCGAGTGGAAGTTGGGCAAAGCGACTGTCGCCTGGGCTAATAGCGATGACGACTCGCGTCACCCGGGGATGAGCCAGCAGCGCATCAACCGAGTGTTCGAGAATGGTTTTATTGCCAATAGAGAGGTACTGCTTAGGACACTCTGTTTGCATTCGGCGGCCAAACCCGGCAGCCGGCACCACGGCGCAAACGTCCATTAAAGTGGCTGCCATGTTAAATCCCTGGACGGTTTATCGATTGTTTTGCCCTGCAGTCTGAGCGCGTTTAGACGCGTCAGGCACCAGACGATAAAAGGTTTCGCCTGGCTTAGTCATACTGAGTTCGTTACGCGCGCGCTCTTCGATAGCCTCTTGCCCGCCATTGAGATCGTCAATTTCGGCAAAAAGCTGATCGTTACGCGCTTTCAGTTTCGCGTTTGTAGCTTGCTGCGCCGCAACATCATCGTTGACGCGACTATAGTCATGTATGCCGTTCTTACCGAACCACAGCGAATACTGTAGCCAGACTAATAAAGCCAGCAACAGCAACGTAAGTTTACCCATCCTGCCCCCTGAAAAACGGCATCAACATCCCATAAACTCCGCTGACAACTTTACATCAACGGACGGGAATGCCGCGACAACGCGGGCAAATGTACCACATTTGCTCGTTGTTACGTATACCCCGTGTAAGGAGAACATAATCTCATTGTTGGTTACGGTTTGAATTATGGCCAGACAGTGAACAACAGCGGCGATCGCGTGAAAGGACGTATGCCTAACCCAGTAGCCACAGAAACAGTGCGCCAAACATTGCGCCAACCACCAGCAGCGTACAGGCAATACTCAGCAGCAATCTCCCCTTCAATAGCGAATGCAGGGCAATACCCGCGACAATCGCCACGGGCAACAACGCGAGGAAAAAGGGCCAGGTATAGAGGAAGAAAAACAGTGTGTTAGGGCCATACATCAGACACGGGAATCCCAGCGCCAGCAACCACGCGATAAAACCGACCACGGCTCCTGGGAGTGACCAGGTAGTTTCGTCGTCGGCAGCGAAGGTATCTGACTCTGTAATAGTAATGTTATGGCTGTTACGCATATCTAATCCTGTGACTGTGACTGACCGGGCATGCAAGCTCGGGTGTCTCAGGATCTGATAATATCTTCCTGCCTCAGCAGGTCTAATAATTGAGGAACCAAATTTGTTACCAATTGTTCACCATCAAGATGAATCTCTGGCGATTCAGGCGCTTCGTAAACCGAGTCAATTCCGGTGAAATTGCGCAATTCCCCCGCTCGCGCTTTTTTATACAGCCCTTTTGGATCGCGAGCTTCACACGTTGCTAATGGCGTATCGACAAAAACCTCAATAAAACGCCCTTCGCCCACGCGCTCGCGAACCATTTTTCGCTCGGCGCGATGTGGAGAGATAAACGCAGTCAACACCACCAGGCCGGCGTCTACCATTAGATTAGCCACTTCACCAACCCGACGAATATTCTCCTTGCGATCGGCATCGCTAAACCCAAGATCGCTGCACAGACCGTGACGCACGTTATCGCCATCCAGCAGATAGGTGCTCACCCCTAGCTTATGCAGCGCCTCTTCCAGCGCTCCTGCTACCGTGGATTTACCAGAACCTGACAGCCCGGTAAACCACAGCACAACACCACGATGACCGTGGCGTTGTTCCCGCTGTTGCGGTGTAACAGGATGGGCATGCCAGACGACGTTTTCGTCATGCAGCGCCATTATTTTCCTCCCAGCAGATCGCGCGCACCCCAGTGTGGGAAGTGGCGACGCACCAGTGCATTAAGCTCCAGCTCAAACGCGCTGAACTGAGAAGCTGTGGCAAGCTCCTGGACGATTGGTTCACGCACCAGCCCCGCGCCAACGGTAACGTTAGTCAGGCGATCAATGATAATCAGCCCACCCGTAACCGGATTCTGCTGATAGGTATCCAGCACCAGCGGCTCATCAAAAGTCAGATTAACCAGACCGATGCCATTCAGTGGCAGCGCTTCAACGTCACGTTGGGTCAGGTTGTTTATATCGACCTGATGCTGCACGCTATCTACGCGTGCGCGGGTCTTCTTGCCTGCGACTTTTATGTCGTAGCTCTGCCCGGGCGACAACGGTTGTTCCGCCATCCACACCACATCAACTGCAGCGCTTTGTACTGTCGGCAGCGTTTCACCGGCATCAAGCAGCAGGTCGCCCCGGCTGATATCGATCTCATCTTTCAGCACCAGGGTGATCGCTTCACCCGCATGCGCTTCCTGTAAATCGCCATCAAAGGTTACGATCCGCGCCACGCTCGACTCCACGCCGGACGGCAACACTTTGACGCGCTGTCCAACCTTCACGCTACCGGAGGCCAGCGTTCCGGCATAACCACGGAAATCCAGATTCGGTCGGTTCACATACTGCACCGGGAAGCGCATCGGCTGAGTATCAACAATGCGCTGGATCTCAACGGTTTCCAGCACTTCCAGCAGCGTCGGACCGCTGTACCACGGCATACTGGCGCTTTGCGAAGCCACGTTATCGCCTTCCAGCGCAGAGAGCGGCACAAACCGGATATCCAGACTGCCCGGCAGTTGTTCAGCAAAAGTAAGATAGTCTTCGCGAATGCGGTTAAATGTCTCTTCGCTAAAGTCCACCAGATCCATTTTGTTGATCGCCACCACCAGGTGTTTGATCCCAAGCAGCGTGGAGATAAAGCTGTGACGACGAGTCTGATCCAGCACGCCTTTACGCGCATCGATCAATAGGATCGCCAGATCGCAGGTCGACGCACCGGTCGCCATGTTACGGGTGTACTGCTCATGTCCGGGAGTGTCCGCAATAATAAATTTACGCTTCTCGGTAGAGAAATAACGGTACGCCACGTCGATGGTGATGCCCTGCTCGCGCTCGGCCTGCAAGCCGTCAACCAATAACGCCAGATCGAGCTTTTCGCCCTGAGTGCCGTGACGTTTACTGTCATTGTGCAGCGATGAAAGCTGGTCTTCATAAATCTGACGTGTGTCGTGCAGCAGACGGCCAATCAGGGTACTTTTCCCGTCATCCACGCTACCGCAGGTTAAAAAACGCAGCAGACTTTTGTGTTGCTGGGCAACCATCCAGGCTTCAACGCCGCCTTCATTAGCAATTTGTTGTGCAAGTGTCGTATTCATGGCGGCTCCTTAGAAATACCCCTGACGTTTCTTCAGCTCCATGGAGCCCGCCTGGTCGCGGTCAATCACGCGGCCCTGACGTTCACTGGTGGTTGAGACCAGCATCTCTTCGATAATTTCCGGCAGCGTCTGCGCATTCGACTCCACCGCGCCTGTCAGCGGCCAGCAACCGAGCGTACGGAAACGCACCATGCGTTTTTTAATCACTTCACCAGGCTGCAGATCGATTCTGTCGTCATCAATCATCATCAGCATGCCGTCGCGTTCCAGCACCGGACGCTCCGCCGCCAGGTACAGCGGCACGATGTCGATATTTTCCAGCCAGATGTACTGCCAGATATCCTGTTCAGTCCAGTTAGAGAGCGGGAATACGCGAATGCTTTCGCCCTTATTAATCTGCCCGTTGTAGTTGTGCCACAGCTCCGGGCGCTGATTTTTCGGGTCCCAGCGATGAAAACGATCGCGGAAAGAGTAAATGCGCTCTTTAGCACGCGATTTCTCTTCGTCGCGACGAGCACCGCCAAACGCGGCATCGAAACCGTATTTATTCAGTGCCTGCTTCAGCCCTTCAGTTTTCATAATGTCGGTATGCTTGGCGCTACCGTGGACAAACGGGTTGATGCCCATCGCCACCCCTTCCGGGTTTTTATGCACCAGCAGTTCGCAGCCGTAGGCTTTCGCCGTGCGGTCACGAAACTCGTACATTTCGCTGAATTTCCAGCCAGTATCAACGTGCAGCAATGGGAACGGCAGCGTGCCCGGATAAAACGCTTTACGCGCCAGATGCAGCATTACGCTGGAATCTTTGCCGATGGAATACATCATCACCGGATTAGAAAACTCGGCGGCCACCTCACGAATGATATGGATGCTTTCCGCTTCCAGTTGCCGCAGGTGGGTAAGTCGTTTTTGATCCATAACCGTTCCTATGTAATGCCGTTATTTTGCTAACGATGCTCAGATAACCTGACTATAGGGAGGGCTGGAGGGCGAATGAAATTACGAATTGGAATGAGTAGTTCCTCAAAGGAATAACGATCCGGAAAAGCAAATATCAAAAAGTGCTTAAGCTACCGGAATTCGGGCATTTAGGAGCAAATGAAATTGTTTTACCTCGATCACGGTTTCATACTAGCGGCTAAAAATTTCTGCTTGGTATTCAGAGCCTATCCCATTAGGCGTACATTGTTGCTGTCAGTTTGGATACGGACAGCGCGGAACAACCGGAGCGTACATGCAGTACGTGAGGATTGTGAGCACTGCCCGGATTCAAAATGACAAATAAAATAGCCAAATGGGATAGGCTCTTAAGGACTCATTATGTTTCTCGCATCGCGCCACCTGACTACCGCCCTGGCGCTCGGCGCGTGCTTCATCTTTCCCGCACAGGCAACATCTTCGGAGCCCGGAGATATCGCAAATACCCAGGCTCGATATATCGCAACGTTTTTCCCTGGCCGCGTGACGGGATCTCCGGCTGAAATGTTGTCTGCTGATTATATACGTCAACAATTTCAGCAGATGGGCTATAGCAGCGATATTCGGACGTTTAATAGCCGTTATGTTTATACCGCCAAAGATAACCGTAAAAACTGGCATAACGTAACGGGAAGCACCGTTATTGCAGCACATGAAGGTAAAGCGCCGCAGCAGATTATTATTATGGCGCACCTCGACACCTACGCCGCACAAAGCGACGCCGATTCCGATGCCAATCTGGGTGGATTAACTCTGCAAGGTATCGATGACAACGCCGCAGGTGTTGGCGTAATGCTGGAACTGGCGGAAAAACTCAAAAACGTGCCGACACAATACGGTATTCGATTTATCGCCACCAGCGGCGAGGAAGAAGGCAAACTGGGCGCGGAGAACATCCTGAAGCGAATGAGCGCCGCCGAGAAGAAAAACACGCTGCTGGTTATCAACCTCGATAATCTGATCGTCGGCGATAAGCTCTATTTCAATAGCGGTAAGAAAACCCCGGAAGCGGTGCGAAAACTGACGCGCGACCGGGCACTGGCTATCGCGCACAGCCGCGGTATCGTTGCCAGCACCAATCCAGGTCTGAACAAAGACTATCCGAAAGGCACTGGATGTTGTAACGATGCAGAGGTCTTCGACAACGCGGGGATTGCCGTTCTCTCCGTTGAAGCGACCAACTGGAACCTGGGCAAGAAAGATGGCTATCAGCAGCGCGCCAAAAGCGCCTCATTCCCGGCAGGCAACAGCTGGCACGATGTGCGACTGGATAACCAGCAGCATATCGATAAAGCGTTACCGGGCCGGATAGAGCACCGTAGCCGCGACGTGGTACGCATTATGCTGCCACTGGTAAAAGAACTGGCAAAAGCGGGTAAATCCTGAAGAAGGGATCCGGTAGGATGTAAATCTTACCGGCCCCTTTCCTGTTACCCTTCGTGCAGTCCGCACTCACGCTTCAATCCGAAGAAACGCGTCTCTTCTTCCGCCATACCCGGCTCCCATTTGCGGGTGGTGTGGGTATCGCCTACCGACAGATAGCCCTGATCCCACAACGGATGGTATTTCAAACCGTGTTTTTGCAGATACTGGTAAACTGTACGGTTATCCCAGTCGATGATCGGCAGAACTTTAAACACACCGCGCTGGATAGCCAGCACCGGCAAATGCGCACGACTGCCCGATTGCTCTCGACGCAGACCGGCAAACCAGGTTTGCGCGTTCAGCTCCTGCAGCGCCCGGTTCATCGGCTCGACTTTGTTGATGTCATTGTATTTTTCAATGCCTTCAACGCCCTGCTCCCACAGTTTGCCGTAGCGCGCTTCCTGCCAGGCCGCACTTTCCTTCGCCCGGTAGACTTGCAGATTAAGCTTAAGCTTGTCCGTTAACTCATCAATAAACTGATAGGTTTCCGGGAACAGGTAGCCAGTATCGGTGAGGATCACCGGGATATCCGGGCGAATCTGATTTACCAGATGCAGGCTCACTGCCGCCTGGATACCAAAACTTGATGACAGTACATATTCACCAGGCAGGTTTTCCAACGCCCATGCTACGCGATCCTCGGCGCTCAGTTTTTCCAGCTGGGCGTTGGTTTCGGCCAGCGCTAATACGCGATCCACTTTTGGCAGTTCGTTTAGCTTGTTTAGATCGAGCTGGGACATAAGTTCCTCACTGTATGCCTTGCCTGATGGCGCTTCGCTTATCAGGCCTACGCAGGCTGTAGGCCGGATAAGGCATTTATGCCGCCATCCGGCAATTCAGGTTATTCCCAGAAATCACGCGCTGGATCGAGCACCGGGCGAATAATGCCCGCACGCACCGTAAAGTCGCCGAAGCCTTCACCCGCTTCGCGCTCTTTCGCCCAGCGCCCAATCAGTTCATCCAGCGATGCCAGAATTTCCGGCTCGGTGATGTTCTCTTTAAACATCCGGGGAATTCGGGTTCCGATACGATTGCCCCCCAGATGCAGGTTGTAACGTCCGGGTGCTTTACCCACCAGACCAACTTCCGCCAGCATCGCGCGGCCGCAGCCGTTCGGGCAGCCGGTAACACGCATGACAATGTTTTCATCACTCAGGCTGTGCTTCGCCATCAGCGTGTCGATGTTGTCGATAAACGTTGGCAGGAAACGCTCGGCTTCCGCCATCGCCAGCGGACAGGTCGGGAACGAGACGCAGGCCATCGAGTTTTCACGCTGCGGAGTGACCGCGTTCATTAAGCCACTCTTCTGCGCAATCTTTTCGATCTTCGCCTTTTCACTCTCAGGAACACCGGCAATGATCAGGTTCTGGTTCGCGGTAATGCGGAACTCACCTTTGTGGATCTTCGCGATCTCAAGCAGACCGGTTTTCAGCGGTCGGCCCGGATAATCGAGGATTCGTCCGTTTTCAATAAACAACGTCAGATGCCATTTATTGTCGATCCCTTTCACCCAGCCGATACGATCGCCGCGATCGGTAAACTCGTACGGGCGGATCGGCTCAAATTTGATCCCCGCGCGGCGCTCAACTTCAGCTTTAAAGGTCTCAATGCCTACGCGTTCCAGCGTGTATTTGGTTTTCGCGTTTTTACGATCGGTACGGTTACCCCAGTCACGCTGCGTGGTCACCACCGCCTCAGCCACGGCCAGCGTATGCTCAAGCGGCAGATAACCAAACTCGCTTGCCGTACGGGCATAGGTTTTCTTATTGCCGTGCTCAATCGACAATCCACCGCCCACCAGCAGATTAAAGCCCACCAGCTTGCCGTTTTCCGCAATCGCCACGAAGTTCATGTCGTTGGCGTGCAGATCGATGTCGTTCTGCGGTGGGATCACGACCGTGGTTTTAAACTTACGCGGCAGATAGGTTTGACCGAGGATCGGCTCTTCGTCGGTGGTCGCGACTTTTTCCTGATCCAGCCAGATCTCTGCATAGGCGCGGGTTCGCGGCAGCAGATGTTCGGAGATCTTTTTCGCCCACTCGTAGGCTTCCGCGTGCAGCTCAGATTCATACGGGTTGGAGGTGCACAGCACGTTACGGTTCATGTCGTTGGCGGTCGCCAAAGCGTCAAGCCCGACGGAATGCAGCATCTGGTGTACCGGCTTAACGTTCTTCTTCAGAATGCCGTGAAACTGGAAGGTCTGACGGTTGGTCAGACGAATGCTGCCGTAAATGGTGTTGTCATGGGCGAACTTATCGATCGCCTGCCACTGCTTGGTGGTGATCACCCCCCCCGGCAGACGACAGCGCAGCAGCATCGCGTGACGCGGCTCCAGCTTTTGCTCGGCACGTTCGGCGCGGATATCACGGTCGTCCTGCTGGTACATACCGTGAAAACGGATCAGCAGGAAGTTGTCGCCTTTAAACCCGCCGGTCAGGCCGTCGTTTAAATCTTCGGCAATGGTACCGCGCAGATAGTTGCTTTCCAGCTTCATACGCTCAGCGTCGGACAGTTTGCCTTCGACCACCAATGGTCCTGGATGTTTTTCGCTCATTAGTAGACATCTCGCTGATAACGGCGCTCAATGCGCAGCTCACTTAAAAATTCATCCGCCGCTTCGATATCCATACCACCGAATTCGGCAATCACTTCCAACAACGCCTGCTCAACGTCTTTCGCCATGCGATTGGCGTCGCCGCAGACATAAATGTGCGCACCGTCGTTAATCCAGCGCCACAGTTCCGCGCCCTGTTGGCGCAGTTTATCTTGTACGTAGACTTTTTCTTTTTGATCGCGGGACCAGGCGAGATCGATACGGCTCAGTACGCCCTCTTTGACGTAACGCTGCCATTCCACCTGATACAGGAAATCTTCGGTAAAGTGTGGGTTACCAAAAAACAGCCAGTTTTTGCCTTCGGCTCCGTCAGCCGCACGTTGCTGCATGAATGCACGGAACGGCGCAATCCCCGTACCCGGTCCAATCATAATTACCGGCGTCTGCGGGTTCGCTGGCAGACGGAAGTTGTCGTTGTGTTCAATGAACACACGAACTTCACCTTCTTCTTCCACGCGGTCGGCAAGGAAACTGGAAGCACCACCAGCACGGGCGCGACCTTCTATCTCATAACGCACCACACCCACGGTAACGTGCACTTCGCTTTCCACTTCCGCCTGGGAAGAAGCAATGGAGTACAAACGCGGCGTCAGCGGACGCAGAAGATCAACTAACGCCTGAGCATCCAGTTGCGCCGGAGAGAAGCGCACCATATCGACGATGGGCGTGGTTGCGGCGTAATGCTGCAACTGTGCTTTGTCACCCACTAACGGCAGCAAAGTTTCGCTGCGGGTTAAGGTGGCATAGTTTTCTACGATATTGCCGGTGTTAACCGTCAGCTCGAAATGCCACTGCAACGCTTCAGCAAGCGACAGGGTTTTGCCTTCAACCGTGACCGGCTCATCACCTTTCAGCCACAGCAGTTCAACCAGTTCTTTAACCAGAGCCGGGTCATTCTGATACCAGACGCCCAGCGCATCGCCCGGTTGATAACGCAGGCCGGAATCGCCTAAATCAATCTCAATATGGCGCACGTCTTTTTCAGAGTCGCGGCCGGTAATTTTCTGATTCACCGCAAGCGACGCCGTCAGCGGCGCTTCTTTGGTGTATGGGCTGGTGTGTACTTCATTTACTGCACCGCTCGCGGCAACTTGCACAGACGGTGCCGCAGGCGCACGCGCTTTCAGGACATCAACGAGGCGAGCACGCCACTGCGCAGCGGCGGCCTGGTATTCGACGTCGGCATCTACACGATCGAGCAGACGTTCACCGCCCAGCTCAGCCAATTTGGTATCGAAGTCTTTTCCTGCCTGGCAGAAAAACTCATAAGAGGTGTCGCCAAGACCAAACACGGCAAAAGCAGTGTTATCAAGCTTTGGCGCTTTTTTCGAGAACAGGAATTTATGCAACGCCACGGCTTCTTCCGCCGGCTCACCTTCCCCTTGCGTTGACGCCACCACGATCAGCAGTTTTTCATTGGCGATTTGTTTGAATTTATAGTCGCCAGCGTTGATGAGAGTGACGTTGAGCTTCGCGGCGATCAGATCATCGCGCAGGGCTTCCGCCACACGGCGCGCATTACCGGTTTGTGAGGCGGAGATAAGCGTAATGCCTGGCATTTCAGCGACAGGCGCAGGCGCCACCGCGTTGCTGCCAGGCTGCTGATTCAGCACGCCCCAAAAATAGCCAGAAACCCACGCAAGCTGTGCGGGAGTGAAATCGGTCGTGGCCGCCTGAAGGCGTGCCAGTTGCTCCGGGTTTAGCGGTAGCAAAGTGGAAGGTGGGGCCTGTGTCGTCATGCGTTGTCATGTTCCAGTAAGCAAAGCGGATTTCAGCAATAAAACCCAAACTGAAGATAAGGTTAACGGCGGGGATAGTAACAACTAAAGAAGGGATGGAAATAACAAATAACCAAATGGACTAACCTGTTTTAGTTATAGTTATTAACTGCAAAACAGATTATATAAGCATTTGATATATAAAAAATTACCAAATATTAACGTCATGAATGAATCGTTCTGATACTCAGCACCCTTTTAAATAATGATAAAATTTCCTCTTTACGGTACCCTACCGCGGTTTTTCGCATTCTTGAGAGTAAATAATGTCCACCACCTTGTTTAAAGATTTCACCTTCGAAGCCGCTCACCACCTGCCGCATGTACCGGAAGGGCATAAGTGTGGCCGCCTGCATGGTCACTCATTTATGGTGCGTCTTGAAATTACCGGTGAAGTCGATCCGCATACCGGTTGGATCATGGATTTTGCTGAGTTAAAAGCCGCGTTTAAGCCGACTTACGACAGACTCGATCACTACTATTTGAACGATATTCCTGGCTTAGAAAATCCAACCAGCGAAGTGCTGGCCAAATGGATTTGGGATCAGGTTAAACCTGTGGTCCCTCTGCTGAGTGCTGTAATGGTGAAAGAGACCTGCACAGCGGGCTGCGTTTATCGCGGCGAGTGATTGTAGGCTTGCCGGATGGCAACGCATCTTCTCCGGCCTGCATTGAGCAATAAACTATGGCCGGGTAAGCGAAACGCCCCCGGCACAGTTATCAGGCAATATTCAGATACTTATGGGTTTGCATCGACAGACGCCAGTTTCGCGCAATACAGGTATCAATGCACAAACGCGTCGCATCCTCTTTCTGGCTGATTGGCTGTAAGGCGATGATTCGCGGTTTATCGTCATTCAACGTCGCCAGCAGTTCATCCAGCGCTTCAATATCGCGGACACGGCCAACCGGATGCTTGATTTCATTCGCGCGCTCCAGTGCCTGTGACAGCACATCATAGCCACCACGCATATTCACCTTCGGCGATACGGTCACCCAGGTATTCGGCGTACAGCGTACTTCGTGCGTGCCGCTGGTCTCAATCTGGCAGCTAAAGCCGTTCTTTTCCAGCAGGTCAGTCAGCGGCATCAGGTCATGAATGCAGGGCTCACCACCAGTGATCACCACGTGACGGGCGGTATAGCCCTGACGCGAAATGACCGCCAGCAGATCTTCGCTGCTCGCAGCGCCCCATTTATCGCTTTCTTTGGTCTTGGCCAGGATGCTGTACAGGGAGACTTCCCGATCCTCAAGCTTATCCCAGGTGTGTTTGGTATCGCACCAGGCACAGCCAACCGGGCATCCCTGTAAACGAATAAAAATGGCGGGGACGCCGGTAAAGTAACCCTCACCTTGCAGGGTCTGGAACATCTCGTTAATCGGGTACTGCATAGCGCTCTCAATATGGGGATAAACGATAATTATCGCAGATCCCCGCCAAAGTATCATGCCCCATCGATGCTTTACGAGGCGATCGCCGCGACAAAGCGTGCCGTTATCTGCTGCGGGCGCGTGATAGCTCCACCAACCACCACGGTATGAGCGCCTAATGCCAGGCATCGTGCAGCACGTTCAGGGGTATCAACGTTCCCTTCCGCCACAACCGGGACGCTGACCGCAGCCAACACATCACGTAAAAAACCGCAGTCGTTTTCCGCCAGCACATGCCCGGCAGTGTCAGCGGTATAACCGTAGAGCGTGGTGCCCACACAGTCAAAACCCAGGCGCTCGGCGGTCGCCGCTTCGTCTACGGTGGCAATATCCGCCATCAGCAGTACGGACGGATAGCGAGCGCGGATTTGCGTGACCAGTTCTTCCAGCGATTGCCCACCGGGGCGCGGGCGCGCTGTCGCATCCAGAGCAATAATTTCCGGCTCAACGGTCATCAGTTCATCGACTTCCTGTAAAGTGGCCGTGATAAACACATCGCTACCCGGATAATCACGCTTGATAATCCCAATCACCGGCAGGGAGACGCTCTCTTTGATCGCGCGAATGTCCACCACGCTGTTCGCACGAATACCTACCGCACCGCCCTGCGCTGCCGCCAGCGCCATACGTGACATAATAAACGGGCTGTGCAGGGGCTCATTTTCCAGCGCCTGACAGGAGACAATTAATTTACCTTTCAGGGAATCCAGTACAGTTTTCATTACGATAAGATCTCTTCGACTTCGTTTTTAATGATGGTGACATGCGGGCCATAAATCACCTGAACCCCGTTGCCGCGAATAATGACGCCACGGGCTCCGGTCGCTTTCAGCGCCGCTTCATCGACCTTGCTGCTCTCTTTCACCGTCACGCGCAGGCGTGTGGCGCAACAATCCACCTCTTCCAGATTCTCTTTGCCTCCCAGCCCGGCGATCACTGCCGCAGCTCGCTCACTCTGCGGCAGGCCGGATTCAGTCGGCGCTGCGTTTTCACGACCTGGTGTCAACCAGTTAAAGCGGTTAATCAAATAGCGGAAGGTGAAGTAGTAAAGGAAGAACCACGGGATCCCCACCATGGGGACGTACATCCAGTTGGTTTTAGCTTCCCCCTGTAGCACGCCGAAAAGGAGGAAATCGATAAGCCCACCCGAAAAGGTTTGCCCGATGGTGATATGTAAAATATGCGCCATCATAAACGCCAGACCATCGAAGAAGGCGTGAATGACGTATAACACGGGTGCGACAAACAGGAAGGAGAACTCGATAGGCTCAGTGATACCTGTCAGGAAAGAGGTCAGGGCCGCTGACAACAGCAGACCAGCGACAAGTTTTCTGTTCTCAGGCCTGGCGGTGTGGTACATCGCCAGACATGCGCCAAGCAGGCCAAACATCATGGTGATGAAGCGCCCGGACATAAAGCGCGAGGTGCCCGCATAGAACTGCTGCGTATTCGGATCGGCAAGTTGCGCGAAGAAAATACGCTGAGTACCTTCAACTAACTGGCCGTTGACGATTTCACTTCCGCCAAGCGCTGTCGTCCAGAACGGCAAATAAAAGATATGGTGTAAACCCAGTGGGCCAAGCATACGCAGGATGAAGCCATACAACAGCGTCCCCAGATAGCCTGTCGCATCCACCAGACCACCCAGTCCAAAAATGAGTTTCTGGAAATGCGGCCAAACCACCGTCATGACCGCACCCACGACAATCGCGGCAAGGGAGCTAATAATCGGTACAAAGCGCGAACCGCTGAAGAAACCAAGGAACTGAGGTAATGAGACTTTATTGAAACGGCTATGCAGCGCGCAGGTGACAAGCCCAATCACCACCCCACCGAACACACCCGTTTCCAGTGTCTGAATACCCAGCGTCATCCCCTGGCCTACGGCACCGGGATTCTCGTGCGCCAGCGTTCCGTTGAGCGTCAATAAAGCGTTGATGGTGGCGTTCATCACCAGAAATGCCAGCAATGCCGCAAGCCCGGCGGTGCCTTTATCCGTTTTCGCCAGTCCTACTGCGACACCTACCGCAAAAAGCACCGACAGGTTGGCAAACACAATAGAACCTGCGCTGGTCATGATCGTGAAAATTGCCTGTAACCAGTCAACGTCCAAAAATGGATAAGCAGTCAATGTGTTTGGATTCGACAGCGCGCCGCCAATCCCTAACAACAGCCCCGCAGCAGGCAGTACCGCAATCGGCAGCATGAACGATTTGCCGAACCGCTGTGCCTTTTCGAACCATGCGCCCGATGAAGCGCCGCTAAACATTTGCATCATTTTTTCATCTCTCCGATTAATGATGAAAATTTTTATCATATTTAATATATATAATGAAAATTATCATCAGAATCCAGGAAGCCGATCATACTTTTTTAAAATGACTGGCATCTCTCCCCTGCTTTCCGCCACACTATCAACAGAGAAACGCATTAAGGATTTTGCATGTCAGAAAATGAAAACCTGCTGCTGAGATTGCGCCAGGGCGTTGACGGATATAGCCGAACACAGCAGAAGCTGGGAGAGTTTGTGCTCAGCGATCCGGCAAAAGTTGTCTACCTGACGATTACCGAACTGGCGCGTGAAAGCGACACCAGCGAGGCGAGCGTCACACGTCTGTGCCGCGCACTTGGGTGTAAGGGTTATAACGAATTCAAAATGGCGCTGGCACTCGATCTCCAGCAAGGACAGCCGGTAGAGCACAGCGGGGATGAAATTGACAATGTGGTCAATGAATCCGTACAAGCGTTGCAGGACACAGCAAAATTACTCGACAGGACATTACTGGAATCCGCCGCTTTGGCACTGCATCAGGCCCAGTCGGTACAGATTTATGGCGTAGCGGCCAGCGCTATTCTGGGGGAGTATTTACATTACAAACTCCTGCGCCTCGGCAAACCTGCACAATTGTTCAGTGACATGCATCGTGCAGCCATGAACGCCACAACGCTTAACAAAGACACGCTGGTGGTAGCGATTTCCAGTTCAGGTTCGACGCGCGATCTACTGCATGTCGTTAAACTGGCGCGTAAGCAAGGCGTGCGCGTACTGGCGTTAAGTAATACGCCGCGCAGCCCGTTGGCTTCGCTGAGCGATATTCAACTGGTCGCAGCCAAACCAGAAGGTCCGTTGAGTGCTGGCGCGCTAAACGCCAAGGTGGGAGTGATGCTGTTGGTAGAGCTACTGACTACGTCGCTGATTGCTCTGGATGAAAAGTACAGTGATGTGAGCCAGCAAACCGCCAGCGCAACCCTTCCTCTACTGCTTTAAGGGCATAAAAAAACCCGCCGCAGCGGGTTTTTACGTTAAGAGTTAAAGAACAGGATTACGCCTGACCTTTGATCTCTTTACGACCGTTGTACGGTGCTTGTTCACCCAGAGCTTCTTCGATACGAATCAGCTGGTTGTACTTAGCAACGCGGTCAGAACGGCTCATAGAACCAGTTTTGATCTGGCCTGCAGCGGTACCAACAGCCAGGTCAGCGATGGTAGCGTCTTCAGTTTCGCCAGAACGGTGAGAGATGACAGCGGTGTAGCCAGCGTCTTTCGCCATTTTGATCGCAGCCAGAGTTTCGGTCAGAGAACCGATCTGGTTGAATTTGATCAGGATGGAGTTAACGATGCCTTTTTCGATGCCTTCTTTCAGGATCTTGGTGTTAGTTACGAACAGATCGTCACCAACCAGCTGGATTTTGTCGCCCAGTACTTTAGTCTGGTATGCGAAACCGTCCCAGTCAGACTCGTCCAGACCATCTTCGATGGACACGATCGGGTACTGTTTGGTCAGTTCTTCCAGGAAGTGAGTGAATTCTTCGGAGGTGAATGCTTTGTTGCCTTCGCCAGCCAGAACGTATTTACCGTCTTTGTAGAATTCAGAAGCTGCACAGTCCATCGCCAGGGTGATGTCTTTGCCCAGCTCGTAGCCAGCTGCTTTAACCGCTTCAGCGATTACAGCCAGAGCTTCAGCGTTGGAACCCAGGTTCGGCGCGTAGCCACCTTCGTCACCAACTGCAGTGTTCATACCTTTAGCTTTCAGAACTTTAGCCAGGTTGTGGAACACTTCAGAACCCATACGAACGGCTTCTTTCAGAGTCTTAGCGCCAACCGGCTGAATCATGAATTCCTGGATGTCGACGTTGTTGTCAGCGTGCTCACCACCGTTGATGATGTTCATCATCGGAACCGGCATGGAGTATTTACCCGGAGTACCGTTCAGTTCAGCGATGTGTGCATACAGCGGCAGGCCTTTTGCAGCTGCTGCTGCTTTGGCGTTCGCCAGGGACACAGCCAGGATGGCGTTTGCACCGAAGTTGGATTTGTTTTCAGTACCGTCCAGATCGATCATGATCTTGTCGATGCCAGCCTGATCTTTAGCATCTTTACCCAGCAGAGCCTGAGCAATTGGGCCGTTAACAGCTGCAACAGCTTTCAGTACGCCTTTACCCATGAAACGGGATTTGTCGCCATCGCGCAGTTCCAGTGCTTCGCGGGAACCAGTAGAAGCACCTGACGGAGCTGCTGCCATACCTACGAAACCACCTTCCAGGTGTACTTCGGCTTCAACAGTCGGGTTACCACGGGAGTCGATGATTTCACGACCGATGATTTTAACGATTTTGGACATTAGATTTTCCTCAGTACAAGTTAAACTAAAACTCCAGACAAACAATGCACCCTGATGGGTGCATTGCCGTTCTAACTTATTTACTTCTTACTTCGCCTGACGCTTCTGATGTTCACTGGCGGCTTTCACAAAGCCGGCAAACAGCGGGTGCCCATCACGTGGCGTGGAAGTAAATTCCGGGTGGAACTGACAGGCCACGAACCACGGATGATTCGGTACCTCAATGATCTCGACCAACTGATCATCACCGGAACGGCCTGCAATACGCAGACCCGCAGCTTCAATCTGTTTCAACAGCATATTGTTGACTTCATAACGGTGGCGATGGCGTTCAACAATTGTCGGCGCGCCGTACAGTTGACGAACCAGGCTATCGTCGCTCAACTGACACTGCTGCGCGCCAAGGCGCATTGTGCCGCCCAGATCGCTCTTCTCTGTACGGACTTCGACGTTGCCGTCTTCATCGCGCCATTCGGTAATCAGGGCCACCACCGGGTACTTACAGTCTGGCACAAATTCCGTGGAGTTGGCGTTGTCCATACCCACTACGTTACGTGCAAACTCAATCAACGCAACCTGCATACCCAGGCAAATGCCCAGATAAGGAATATTGTTCTCACGCGCAAAACGCGCCGTCGCGATTTTACCTTCAACACCGCGGTAGCCGAAGCCGCCAGGGATCAGGATTGCATCAAGACCTTTCAGGATCTCAACGCCACGCGTTTCGACATCTTGCGAATCGATCAGCTTGATGTTGACGGTGACACGATTCTTCAGACCACCGTGCTTCAGCGCTTCGATAACTGACTTATAGGCATCCGGCAGTTCAATGTACTTGCCGACCATACCGATAGTCACTTCGCCTGCCGGATTCGCTTCTTCGTAGATAACCTGTTCCCATTCTGACAGATTAGCTTCCGGACAGTTCAAGCTGAATCGTTTACAAATATAATCGTCAAGGCCCTGAGATTTCAACAGGCCCGGGATTTTATAGATGGAATCGACATCTTTCAGAGAAATCACCGCTTTTTCCGGAACGTTACAGAACAATGCAATTTTTGCACGTTCATTAGCCGGAACTGCGCGATCGGAGCGGCAAATCAGGATATCTGGCTGAATACCGATAGAAAGCAGCTCTTTTACAGAGTGCTGAGTCGGTTTAGTTTTGACTTCACCTGCCGCCGCCATGTACGGAACCAGCGTCAGATGCATAAACAGCGTGTGCTCACGGCCAATTTCTACGGCCATCTGGCGAATCGCTTCAAGGAACGGCAGAGATTCGATATCCCCAACGGTTCCGCCGATTTCGACCAGAACAACATCATGACCTTCACCGCCTTCCAGAACGCGCTCTTTAATGGCATTCGTGATGTGCGGGATAACCTGAACTGTTGCGCCCAGGTAGTCGCCACGGCGTTCTTTACGCAGAACGTCGGAGTAGATACGACCCGTAGTGAAGTTGTTGCGGCGGCTCATTTTGGTACGAATGAAACGCTCATAGTGACCCAGGTCCAGGTCGGTTTCAGCGCCGTCTTCGGTAACGAACACTTCCCCGTGTTGGATTGGGCTCATAGTACCTGGATCGACGTTGATGTACGGATCCAGTTTCATCATGGTTACATTGAGGCCACGGGCTTCAAGAATGGCTGCCAGGGAGGCTGCGGCAATGCCTTTTCCCAGAGAGGATACGACCCCGCCGGTCACAAAAATATAGTTCGTTGTCATGCTGGACCTGAGAAGTTAGGGTGAAACGATGGAATTACCAAGACGGGAAAGTAGTATACCCGAACATGACGAGCGCCACAAACTTTCATTATTCCTCCTCTTCACCAGGCTCACATTAACATCGGGAGTGAGAAAATAGCCCCTTTGGGGTAAATGTTTTTGACGTAAATCAAGCGCTTGTTATTTAAAAAATCACACAAATCGCCCTTGACCGACGAAATCCCTTAGAGATCAATTTCCTGCCGTTTTACCTGTTGCCAGACTTCTTCCATAGTTTCCAGATCAACACCAGTCATTTCCAGACCGCGCGAAGCCACAATTCGCTCAACTTCACGAAAACGCCGCTCAAACTTCTCGTTCGCTTTCTGCAATGCGGTCTCTGCTTTAGTGCCTAAATGCCGGGCCATATTGACCGTAGCAAACAGCAGATCGCCCATTTCCTCCTCCAGTTTAGCCTGGTCGACAACAGCCTGCTTAGCCTCAAACATGACTTCGTCGATCTCTTCGTAAACCTTGTCGACAACCGGTCCTAATGTTTTCCAGTCGAAGCCAACATTTGAGCAGCGTTTCTGGATTTTTTGGGCGCGCATTAATGCCGGTAAACTGTGGGGAATATCGTCGAGTGCGGAATGCTGTGCCTTCTGGGCGCGTTCTTCACTTTTGATTTTTTCCCAGCGGGTCAAAACCTCAGTACTGTTACTGGCAGAAACATCAGCAAAAACATGTGGATGACGGCGTTCAAGCTTATCGCTTATCGCAGCACAAATATCATCAAAGTTGAAGCGTCCTTCTTCCTGCGCCATCTGGGCGTAAAACACCACCTGGAACAGCAGGTCGCCCAGCTCTCCGCGCAGGTCGTCAAAGTCTTCACGCGCAATCGCGTCCAGCACTTCATAGGTTTCTTCGAGAGTGTAAGGAGCAATAGTGGAGAATGTCTGCTCTTTGTCCCACGGACAGCCGTTTTCCGGGTCGCGCAGGCGCTGCATAATACCGAGCAGTCGGTCGATTTGATTCATTGGAATGTCCTGAAATTTCAATATAGTAGACCGGATAACGCGACAACCGACATCCAGCAACATAGCAATGCCTGATGGCAACGCTAACGCGTCTTATCAGGCCTACAAGGTTATCCGGCCTACAAAATCATTAATTACCGTGCAAGCGACGTGCGTCGATCACATCCGGTACCTGGTTCAGCTTGCCGAGCACGCGCCCGAGCACCTGCAGGTTATAAATTTCGATGGTCATATCGATGGTGGCCAGCTGTTGTTTGGTATCACTTCGGCTGGCAACTCCCAGCACGTTCACCTTCTCGTTGGCGAGGATCGTGGTGATATCACGTAACAAGCCGCTGCGATCGTTGGCCTGGACGCGAACCACCAGCGAATACCCTGCCGAGTAGCTTTCGCCCCAGACCGCATCAACAATACGTTCCGGCGCATGGGAGCGCAGTTCAGCCAGCTGTTCACAATCCGCCCGGTGCACGGAAATACCGCGTCCCTGGGTAATAAACCCGACAATCTCATCGCCTGGAATCGGCTGGCAGCAGCGGGCGATGTGGTGCATCAGGTTACCTACCCCTTCCACCACCACACGACCGTCGTCTTTACGACGACTCTGCGGTGCCTGCGTTTTCTGCTGAAGCTGTTTCAGTGCGGCGGCATCCTGTTCGGCAGCGCTTGGCTTATTAAACTGCGCCTGCAGGAAGTTCACCATTTGGTTGAGGCGGATGTCTCCCCCACCAATCGCCGCCAGCAACTCGTCCAGCTCATTGAAGCTGTAGCGCGGTAGCAGGTGTTTTTCCGCCTCTTTCAGGCTGATGCCTAAATGCGCCAGCTCATCGTCGAGGATCTGGCGACCTGCAAGGATGTTCTTATCACGGTCCTGTTTACGGAACCAGGCGTGGATCTTCGAACGCCCACGACTGGTGGTTACGTAGCCAAGGTTAGGGTTCAACCAGTCGCGGCTTGGGTTTGGCTGTTTCTGGGTGATAATTTCAATTTGATCGCCCATCTGCAGCTGGTAGGTAAACGGTACAATGCGCCCACCAATTTTCGCGCCAATGCATCGATGCCCCACATCGCTATGAATGTGGTAAGCAAAATCGAGCGGCGTGGAGCCCGCAGGTAAGTCTACAACGTCGCCTTTTGGCGTAAAGACGTACACGCGGTCATCAAAGACCTGGCTACGGACTTCATCCAGCATTTCACCGGAATCCGCCATCTCTTCCTGCCAGGCAATCAGCTTACGCAGCCACGCAATGCGATCTTCATGACCAGAACGCGCCGCGCCTGAAGCGGTACCCTCTTTGTACTTCCAGTGCGCCGCGACGCCCAGTTCGGCATCTTCGTGCATCTGTTTGGTACGGATCTGAATTTCGATGGTTTTCCCGCCCGGCCCCAGCACAACCGTATGGATTGACTGGTAGCCATTGGGTTTCGGATTAGCAACGTAATCATCGAACTCATCCGGCAGATGGCGATAGTGAGTATGTACTATCCCGAGTGCGGCATAGCAGTCCTGTAAACGCTCTGCCACGATACGCACTGCGCGTACATCGAACAGTTCATCGAAGGCTAACTGCTTTTTCTGCATTTTGCGCCAGATACTGTAGATATGCTTCGGACGTCCGTACACTTCAGCTTTGACGCCTTCCGTTTTCATCTCTGAGCGCAAATGACCGACGAACTCATCAATGTAATGTTCCCTGTCGATACGTCGTTCATGCAGCAGCTTGGCTATGCGTTTGTATTCAGCCGGGTGCAGATAACGAAAGCAATAATCTTCCAGCTCCCATTTTAATTGCCCGATTCCCAAACGGTTGGCCAGCGGCGCATAAATATTGGTGCACTCTTTTGCCGCCAGAACGCGTTCATCTTCCGGCGCGTCTTTCACTTCACGCAGATGGGCAATCCGCTCTGCCAGCTTGATGACCACACAGCGGAAGTCATCTACCATTGCCAGCAGCATGCGGCGGACGTTATCGACCTGCTCGGAAGAAACTGAATCGGTATGCGTGGCTTTAAGCTGACGTATCGCCGCCATATCACGCACACCGTGGATAAGATGAACAATGGATTTGCCCACGCTCTCGCGCAGGATGTCTTCACTGACCACGTTGGCATCAGCCAGAGGGAACAGCATTGCTGCACGCAGCGTGTCGATATCCATGCTCAACATAGAGAGAATTTCTACCATCTCCACGCCACGCCACAGCAGCAGATCCGCATCCGGATGCCCCTGTGTCTGCTGGAGGCAGTACGCCCAGGTTTCGGCTAAGCGTTCACACGACTGCTGGCTGGAGATCCCCAGACTCGCGATCCATTTCTTTGGATCAAACTCACCAGCTTTATTTATATGTGCACTTCTTACCGCAACCATTGTCCTCTCCTTAAGGGGCCAGGCCTGTCGAAGTCGACAAGCCCTACCCATTGTCTTTCATGCTGCATTACAACCCGAAATCCAATGGGTACAAAATTCATTACAAACGCTCAAACAGGACCATTGATTCCAGGTGTCCAGTGTGCGGAAACATATCGAGCATCGCCAGTCGCCGTATGGCGTATCCAGCGTTGAGCAAAGCATCGCTGTCACGAGCCAGCGTTGCTGGGTTACAGGATACATAAACAACGCGTATAGGTTCTAATTTTATAATATGTTGCATCACACCTGCAGCCCCCGCACGCGCAGGATCGAGCAATACTTTGTCGAATCCGTTTTTCGCCCACGGCTGTCGGGTAACATCTTCCTCAAGGTTTTCATGAAAGAATGTCACATTGTGTAATCCGTTATTCAGCGCGTTTTCTCGGCCTTTTTCCACCAACGCAGGAACACCTTCCACACCAACCACGCTTGCTGCCCGAGTTGCCAGCGGTAGGGTAAAATTGCCCATGCCACAGAACAAATCGAGTACACGATCTTCAGGTTGTACATCGAGCCATTCCAGCGCACGGGCGACCATTTGTTGGTTTACCCCTTCATTGACCTGAATAAAATCGCGCGGGCTGAAGGTTAACCGTAGTCCATTTGAGTCATACCAGGGCGATTCTTCTGATATTGATTCCAGTATCTCGCTTTGCGGGGCCAGAAACAAAGACAGCCCTTGAGAATGCGAAAAGCATTCCAGTTTTTCTTTATCCGCAGCACTCAATGGCGCCGTGTGGCGCAAAATCATCAGGGTTCCGCTTCCCGCCTGTACCAGCTCAACATGGCCTAGATGGCGTAACCCTTGCAGACTTTCCAGACACGCTCTGAGATGGGGCAATAACGCCTCAAGCTGGGGCACCAAAATAGGGCATTGTTTGACATCGATAATGTCGCTGGAACCGGATTTGCGAAACCCCATCTGCAATTTTTGTTCTTTTGGCCGATAGTTCAGGCTCAAACGTGCGCGACGACGATAGCCCCACGGGGCATCAGCTATAACATCTGACACCTCACATTTCATTAAACGCGACAACGCCGCGCTTTTGCTACGCTGCTGCAATGAGATGCTGGCATGCTGCTGCTGGCAACCGCCGCACACGCCAAAATGCGGGCAACGTGGCACTTCTCGCTGTGGGCTGTCGTTTAAACGTCGTTTTACTTGCGCGCGGGCAAACTGTTTTTTATCTTCGGTAATCACCACCTCGGCGCTTTCCTGGGGTAGCAATTCCGGTATAAATAACGCCTTTCCGTTATGGCGAGCGACGCCCTGACCAAAAGGATCGAGGTCATTGACGGTAACGGTTATGATCTGACGCGTCGTCACGCGTCGTTTTGCAGAGTAGAATTGCGCCATCGACGAGATATTTCTCTATTTAACAGTGTGACCCTAATTGTCCCATAACGGAACTCCATGACCAACTACAGCCTGCGCGCACGCATGATGATTCTGATCCTGGCCCCGACCGTCCTGATAGGTTTGTTGCTCAGTATCTTTTTTGTTGTGCATCGCTATAACGACTTGCAGCGTCAACTGGAAGATGCTGGTGCCAGCATCATTGAACCACTCGCGGTCTCCAGCGAATATGGCATGAACCTGCAAAACAGGGAATCCATCGGCCAGCTTATCAGCGTGCTGCATCGTCGCCATTCCGATATCGTGCGGGCAATTTCTGTTTATGACGAAAATAACCGACTTTTCGTCACCTCTAATTTTCATCTCGATCCGTCTGAAATGCAGTTGGCGACCGGTTCACCGTTTCCCCGTAAGCTGAGCGTCACCCGGCACGGGGATATCATGATCCTGCGTACCCCTATTATATCGGAAAGCTATTCACCGGATGAATCCGCCGTTAGTGATGCGAAAAACACCAAAAATATGCTGGGGTATGTGGCGCTTGAGCTGGACCTTAAGTCCGTACGATTGCAGCAGTACAAAGAGATCTTTATCTCCAGCGTAATGATGCTGTTTTGTATTGGTATCGCGTTAATTTTCGGCTGGCGTCTTATGCGCGACGTGACCGGCCCGATTCGCAATATGGTGAATACCGTTGACCGAATACGTAGAGGACAGCTCGACAGCCGCGTGGAAGGTTTCATGCTGGGCGAGCTGGATATGCTTAAAAATGGCATCAACTCGATGGCGATGTCTCTCGCGGCTTACCATGAAGAGATGCAGCACAACATCGATCAGGCCACCTCTGACCTGCGCGAAACGCTGGAGCAGATGGAAATTCAGAACGTCGAGCTGGATCTGGCGAAGAAACGCGCCCAGGAAGCGGCTCGTATTAAGTCTGAGTTTCTGGCAAACATGTCCCACGAGCTGCGAACACCGCTGAATGGCGTGATTGGCTTCACCCGTCTTACGCTAAAAACCGAACTCAACACCACACAGCGCGATCACCTGAATACCATTGAACGCTCAGCTAACAATCTGCTGGCCATCATCAATGATGTACTCGACTTCTCCAAACTTGAGGCGGGCAAGCTGATTCTTGAAAGCATTCCGTTCCCGCTGCGCAGCACGCTGGATGATGTCGTCACACTGTTAGCACATTCATCCCATGATAAAGGGCTTGAGCTGACGCTGAATATTAAGAATGACGTACCGGACAACGTCATCGGTGACCCGTTGCGTTTACAGCAGGTGATCACCAATCTGGTCGGCAATGCCATCAAATTTACCGAAGGCGGTAACATCGACATCCTGGTCGAGAAGCGAGCCCTTAGTAACACGAAAGTGCAAATTGAAGTACAAATCCGCGATACCGGGATCGGTATTCCTGAGCGCGATCAATCCCGTCTGTTCCAGGCCTTCCGCCAGGCGGATGCCAGTATTTCCCGGCGTCATGGCGGAACCGGGCTAGGCCTGGTCATTACGCAAAAACTGGTCAACGAAATGGGTGGGGATATATCCTTCCACAGCCAGCCGAACCGGGGCTCCACGTTCTGGTTCCATATCAGCCTCGATCTTAACCCTAATGTTCTCGTTGACCGCTCAACCACGCTCTGCCTGGCCGGTAAACGACTGGCCTACGTCGAACCTAACGCCACCGCCGCACAATGCACGTTAGATATATTGAGTGAAACACCGCTGGAGGTGATTTACAGCCCTTCATTCTCCGGGCTGCCGAAGGATCACTACGATATTCTGCTGCTCGGCATTCCGGTCACTTTACGCGAACCGCTCACCATGCAGCATGAGCGGCTGGCAAGCGCAGCGGCGATGACCGACTTTTTGTTACTGGCCCTCCCTTGCCATGCGCAGATTAACGCCGAGAAGTTAAAACAGGGCGGCGCGGCGGCGTGTCTGTTGAAACCGCTCACCTCAACCCGCTTACTGCCTGCGCTGACAGAGTATTGTCAGCTGAACCACAGCGCGGATCCGCTGCTGGTAGACGAGAGCAAAATCGCGATGACCGTCATGGCGGTAGACGACAACCCGGCGAACCTCAAGCTGATTGGCGCATTGCTGGAAGATAAGGTACAGCACGTCGTGCTCTGCGACAGCGGGCATCAGGCGGTGGATCGCGCCAGACAAATGCAATTTGATCTGATCCTGATGGATATTCAGATGCCTGATATGGACGGCATTCGCGCTTGTGAACTTATCCACCAGCTTCCTCATCAACAGCAGACACCTGTCATTGCGGTCACCGCACACGCCATGGCCGGGCAGAAAGAGAAGCTACTCAGCGCCGGGATGAACGATTACCTGGCGAAGCCTATCGAGGAAGATAAGCTACATAATCTGCTGTTACGTTACAAACCGGGTGCAAGCACATCGCTGCGGGCACTCACCGCAGAACCTCTTGAGCCAGTCGTCAATCCGAACACGACGCTCGACTGGCAACTGGCATTAAGGCAAGCCGCGGGTAAGAACGATTTGGCGCGGGATATGCTGCAAATGCTGATCGATTTTCTGCCTGAGGTGCGTAACAAAATCGAAGAGCAACTGGTCGGAGAGAACCCCGAAGGGCTAGTGGATATGATTCACAAGCTGCACGGCAGTTGCGGTTATAGTGGTGTCCCCCGCATGAAAAACCTGTGTCAGCTCATTGAACAACAGCTACGCAGTGGAACCAAAGAAGAAGAGCTGGAACCTGAGTTTTTAGAGCTTCTGGATGAGATGGACAACGTTGCACGCGAAGCAAAGAAGCTGTTGGGGTAATATTTGCCGGAAGGCGGCGTGACCGCCCTACAACTCAGCGTAATTGCTGCCCTGCTTTAAGCGTTGCGGCTACGTTTCGCGCCGTCATTCGTACGTTGTCGTTCGCGTTCTTCAGCGCCTCATCCAGGGTACAAATGGAGTAGATGACGCTGAAAACCGCATCCAGCCCATGCTCATGGACCACACCGACATCGGCCGTCAGGCTACCTGCGATACCGATAACCGGCTTGTTGTAACGTTTTGCGACCTTCGCCACGCCAACCGGAACCTTACCGTGAATAGTCTGACTATCAATGCGCCCTTCACCCGTGACCACTAAATCCGCATCCGCAACGCAGGCATCAAGGTGTAACGCATCGGTCACTATCTCAATACCGCAGCGTAACTGTGCGCCGCAAAACGCATACAGCGCCGCCCCCATACCACCAGCCGCACCACCACCGGCCAGATCCAGCACGTTGACGTCCAGATCGCGGGCAATGAGTTGCGCAAAGTGCGTGAGCGCCCGATCCAGGCGGGTAATCATCTCCGGCGTCGCCCCTTTTTGCGGACCAAAAACCGCAGATGCGCCCTTTTTTCCAGTCAACGGGTTGGTCACATCGCAAGCAACTTCAATACGGCACCCGGCAAGACGGCTGTCTAACTGAGAAATATCAATCCGGGACAGAGATTCCAGACCGATTCCGCCTTGCGCAATTTCGTTATTTTGCGCATCCAGCAGTTTTGCTCCCAGCGCTTGCACCATCCCGGCACCGCCATCATTGGTGGCGCTACCGCCAATCCCAATGATGATATGTTCAACGCCAGCGTCCAGCGCATGACGGATTAACTCCCCGGTTCCCCAGGATGTCGTTTTCAGCGGATCGCGTAACCCCACAGGAACCTGTTCCAGTCCGCTGGCGGCCGCCATTTCGATAAACGCCGAGCGCTCATCACCAGATAAACCATAAAATGCCTGAATTGTGTTGCCCAAAGGGCCGGTAACATCAACATGCACAAGGTGACCTTGCGTTGCGGCAACCATCGCTTCGACCGTTCCTTCACCGCCATCTGCAACCGGAATCTTCACGTAATCCGCATCGGGCCAGATCTCACGAAACCCCTGCTCTATAGCCGTTGCCACCTCAAGCGCACTCAAACTTTCCTTATAGGAATCTGGTGCGATTACTATTTTCATAAAGCATCCTTACGCATGTTGACTATGTTAAGCATACACCAGGAGCAAAACCGCTCACTCTATAGGAGCGGTCCTGGATCACTTAGCGAACCATGCACGGACGCTTATTATCAAACGTCCAGTTCGGGATAAGATACTGCATACCCATCGCATCATCACGCGCACCCAGTCCATGTTGCTGGTACAGTTCATGCGCTTTCATGACCTGATCCATATCCAGCTCCACGCCCAGACCCGGTTTTGCCGGAACCTGCACCATGCCACCTTTGATTTCAAACGGCTCTTTGGTCAAGCGCTGATTGCCTTCCTGCCAGATCCAGTGGGTATCGATAGCGGTTATTTTACCCGGAGCCGCCGCCGCAACATGCGTAAACATCGCCAGCGAAATATCAAAGTGGTTGTTAGAGTGCGATCCCCAGGTCAGCCCGAACTCATGGCACATCTGCGCCACACGGACAGAACCCTGCATGGTCCAGAAGTGCGGGTCCGCCAGTGGGATATCAACAGACTGCAACGACAGCGTATGCCCCATCTGACGCCAGTCGGTGGCGATCATGTTGGTGGCGGTCGGCAGACCGGTGGCGCGACGGAATTCCGCCATCACTTCACGACCTGAGAAGCCCTGCTCGGCACCGCACGGATCTTCCGCATAGGCCAGAGAACCCTTCAGATATTTGCCGATCTTAATCGCTTCATTTAGCGACCACGCGCCGTTCGGATCCAGCGTGACGCGGGCCTGCGGGAAGCGCTTCGCCAGCGCAACGATAGATTCTGCTTCCTCTTCCCCGGCCAGCACGCCGCCTTTCAGTTTAAAATCATTAAAACCATACTTCTCATATGCGGCTTCCGCCAGGCGCACTACCGCATCCGGGGTCATCGCTTCTTCATGACGCAGACGATACCAGTCGCATTTCTCATCCGGCTGACTCTGGTACGGCAGCGGCGTTGCCTTACGGTTACCCACAAAGAACAGGTAACCCAACATTTCAACTTCGCTACGCTGCTGGCCATCCCCCAGCAAAGAGGCGACGTTTACGCCCAAATGCTGACCTAACAGATCCAACATGGCCGCTTCGATCCCAGTAACCACATGAATAGTGGTACGTAAATCGAAGGTCTGCAAACCGCGACCGCCCGCATCACGATCGGCAAAAGTATTGCGTACCGCATTCAGCACGTTTTTGTATTCACCTAACGTTTTACCTACCACCAACGGGATCGCATCTTCCAGCGTTTTGCGGATTTTTTCGCCGCCGGGAATTTCACCCACGCCGGTATGACCGGAGTTATCTTTAATAATCACAATATTGCGCGTGAAGAACGGAGCATGTGCGCCGCTCAGGTTCATCAGCATGCTGTCATGACCCGCAACCGGAATAACCTGCATAGAGGTAACCAATGGGGTAGAAAATTGTGCGCTCATAATTAAGTCCTTATTCAAAATTAGTGGCGGCCGAAAACGGGACGTTTACGGTCAAAAGTCCATCCGGGGATCAGATACTGCATTGGGCCTGCGTCATTACGCGCGCCGCCGGGCAGCGCCTTATAGGCTTCATGCGCTTTCTGTACCTGATCCCAGTCCAGTTCCACGCCCAGACCGGGCGCATCGGGTACCGCAATTTTTCCGTTTTTAATCTCCAGCGGATTTTTGGTCAGGCGGCAATCGCCCTCCTGCCAGATCCAGTGGGTATCAATAGCCGTTGGATTACCCGGTGCAGCCGCACCGACGTGGGTAAACATCGCCAGCGAAATATCAAAATGATTGTTAGAATGGCAGCCCCAGGTCAGGCCCCAGTCGTCGCATAACTGTGCCACGCGTACCGCGCCAGAAAGGGTCCAGAAGTGCGGATCGGCCAGCGGAATATCTACTGAATTCAGCATCACAGCATGGCCCATTTCACGCCAGTTGGTGGCTATCATGTTCGTTGCTACCGGCAGACCGGTTGCACGGCGGAACTCGGCCATCACTTCGCGGCCAGAAAAACCCTGTTCGGCGCCGCATGGATCTTCGGCGTAGGTCAGAACATCGTTCAGCCCTTTACACAGGGAGATGGCTTCATCCAGCAGCCAGGCACCGTTGGGATCAACCGTAATACGTGCATCCGGGAAGCATTTTTTCAGCGCACGAGCGGTGTCGATTTCCTGCTCGCCAGGCAGTACACCACCCTTGAGTTTGAAATCTTTAAAGCCGTAGCGATCCTGCGAAGCCTGAGCCAGACGTACCACAGCCTCACTATTCATCGCTTGCTGATGACGCAGGTGATACCACTCATGGTTTCCCGGCGTGCTTTCCAGATACGGTAAATCGGTCTTTGTGCGATCGCCCACGTAGAACAGATAGCCGAGTACGGTGACCGCATCGCGCTGCTTGCCCGGCCCTAACAGTTCACAAACCGGCACGTTCAGCGCCTTACCCAGCAGGTCGAGCAATGCGGCTTCCAGCGCCGCTACCGCATTGACCCGTAGTTCAAAGGTCCAGGCGCCTTTGCCAAAGGTGTCAAAATCAGCGGCCTGGTTGCCTTTATGCACCTGCTGCACCACCTTATTCAGGCGCGCGACTTCCTGGCCCAACACCTGCGGAATCGCATCCACCAGCGTCTGATAAATCACTTCGCCACCTGGCGCTTCACCGACACCGGTGTTTCCGGCATTATCGGTGAGCACCACGATATTACGAGTAAAGTATGCGTTATGCGCGCCGCCAATATTGAGCAGCATGCTGTCATGACCGGCCACCGGGATGACCTTCATATCGGTAATAACGGGACTTGATTGTGTTGTCATCATCATTGTCCTGCGACAGGTTTCAGTTCGATACGTTTAATATCGCCCACCAGCACCAGATAGCTCACCACCGCAATCAGCGCATGTACCCCGACGTAAATCAACGCGCCGTTAAACGAGCCGGTAGTCCCGACGATGTAGCCGATAGCAATTGGCGTGACGATGCCAGAGATGTTGCCAAACATGTTGAACAAACCGCCGCTCAGACCGCTGATTTCTTTAGGTGCGGTATCAGCCATCACCGCCCAGCCCAGCGCACCGATACCTTTGCCGAAGAAGGCCAGCGCCATAAAGCCGATGATCATCCACTCCACATTGACGTAGTTACAGAACACCATCACCATCGACAGCAGCATACCGAGTACGATTGGCGTTTTACGGGCGATATTCAGCGAACCGGTACGACGCATCAGCCAGTCGGAAATAATGCCGCCGAGCACGCCGCCGGCGAATCCGCAAATGGCCGGAACCGAAGCAACAAAGCCAGCTTTCAAAATCGACATACCGCGAGCCTGCACCAGATAAACCGGAAACCAGGTGATAAAGAAGTAGGTCAGCGCGTTAATGCAGTATTGGCCGATGTAAATCCCGATCATCATCCGTGAACCCAGCAGCTGTTTGATTTGCCCCCACTTCACGCTAAACGGCACTTTAGTTTTGGCTGCCGCCTGATCCATGTTGATCAGCGCCCCACCTTCGGCAATGTACTCCAGCTCTTTTTGGTTTACGCCCGGGTGCTGGTTAGGTTCATGAATCACCTTCAGCCAGACGAAGCTGATAATGATCCCGAGGCCGCCCATAAAAAAGAACACATGCGACCAGCCCACTTCATGGGTCAGCCAACCCATGATTGGCGCGAAGATAACGGTGGCAAAGTATTGCGCAGAGTTAAAGATAGCGACCGCCGTGCCCCTTTCCTGTGCCGGGAACCACGCCGCCACAATACGACTGTTGCCGGGGAAGGAGGGCGCTTCAGCTAAACCGACGAGGAAACGCAGAGTAAACAGCGCAACGATAATGCCGAAACCACTGAAGATATCGACAAAACCCTGCAACAGGGTAAACATGGACCAAATAAAGATGGACCAGAAATAAACGCGTTTTGAACCAAAGCGGTCGAGCAACCAGCCGCCAGGAATCTGGCCGATAACATAGGCCCATGAGAAAGCGGAGAATACATACCCCATCCCTACCGCATCCAGACCAATGTCTTTGGCCATCTCCGAACCGGCAATGGATAAGGTGGCGCGATCGCCGTAGTTGAAGGATGTGACGATAAACAGCATCACCACTATCCAGTAGCGAGCGTTAGTGCGTTTTTCCGCGCTGCTCGCCGCCTGACTTAATGAACTCATTGTTGCACTCCTGAATCCTGGCTTTCGCCAGTTCATTCTGTACAGCACCTGTAGGGTGATCAGAATGAGAGGTTAGTGTGTGGCAGTGTTGGTACAGCTCAGGGCCGTTTTATTCTGACTCGCTGCCATTCCGGGAACTGACGGGAAAAGTATATGAAGGAGTGCCACTTGCCCTCACCGTGCATGAACACAACATTAGGGAGGCAGTGAGAAGTTGTTTGGGGCATAAGCCCAAAGTAGTGGAAGTTAGTTCACGTAATTGGGGTTTTATTGCCGGGTGGCGGCTTCGCCTGGCCCGGCTTGCGGTTCAAATGGGGGTTGCAGCCCGTACGGGCGAGGGAGTTATTTAAGCAAGGTTCCCCAGTTTTCTACCCAGGGATTGGATTCGCTTTCCGGTTCAGGATGCTCGCTGGCATCAATCAGCAGCATTTCTCCTACACGGTGGGCGCTTTGTTCCTGCAACAAGGCATCGAACTGTTTGCCGCCATTGCAGAAATTAACGTAGCTACTGTCGCCCAGCCCAATTACCCCGTAATGCAGATTTGGCTGGAAACCGAGATTATCTTTGATCCCTTGAAACAGCGGCACGATGCTATCCGGCAGATCGCCCTGCCCGGTCGTGGAAGTCACCACCAGTACATATTTATCCTGATATGCCTGCCAGTCGCTAAGCTCCGGATCTTCGAACACCGTAGCTTTATGACCCTGCGCCGTCAAAATAGCTTCGGCCTCTTCGGCAACCAGCAGCGCGTTTCCGTACATCGTGCCGACAAAAATTCCAATTTCCGCCATAACCGTAATCTCCTGGGACTTAAGAATCTATCTGCTCATCCTGACCTGACAGCCCGCTGAACTCAACCCTTTCATTCTCAGGGAGAAGTCCACGCCAGCCAAACTGTGATAACGCCTGCATCCAGACGTCATCCAGTCCGGCGCGAATAACCAGCGGTTCGCCGGTGAAAGGATGGGTCAGCGCAAGCTGGCTGGCATGCAGCATCAATCTCTGGCAACCGAAATGCTCTGCGGCGCTGCGGTTTTGCCGCAAATCACCATGCTTGCTGTCGCCGATAATCGGATGGCGCAAGTGCGCCAGATGGCGTCTGAGCTGGTGCTTGCGACCGGTTTTAGGGTCCAGCTCCACCAGCCCGTAACGGGTAGTCGGATAACGCCCGGTCGCTACCGGCATTTCTACCGTTGCCAGGCCACGATAATGGGTGACAGCAGGCTGCGGGCCTTTATCATCGCGGGCAAACTTATCGGCAATCTTATCCAGCTCTTCGACCAGCGGGTAATCCAGCACGGCATCATCCATCAGCCAGCCACGCACAATCGCATGATAGCGTTTCTGAATTTGATGATGTTCAAACTGCTGGGACAGTAAACGCCCGGCTTCGCTGGACAGTCCCATCAGCAGCACGCCGGAGGTTGGTCTGTCGAGTCGATGGGCGGTAAATACGTGCTGACCAATTTGGTCGCGCACCGTTTGCATCACCACCACTTTCTCATCCCGGTCGAGCCAACTGCGGTGAACCAACCAGCCCGAAGGTTTATTGACGGCGACCAGCCATTCGTCCTGATAAAGAATTTCCAGCATCAGGCGTTATCACTTGTAAACAGCGCATCCAGCTCCTGCAATGCAGCCAGGAGAATGTCGCGCTGCGGGTGATCGGCTGCCAGCGCCATTTCGTAATACGGTGCGACGGCAAAAGCCTGCGGAAGCGGCTGCGCGTTATCAATCAACGTATGCATGCGGGGAATCAACACCCACTGCAGCCACTCGACCGGCTCCATGGTATCCATACAAAAAGGCTGCGTACTGGTAAACAGATGCTCTGCTGGCTCATCCATCCGCCAGTGATGATGTTCACGCAGTAGCGCTTCAAGTGCGTGTAACTGCTGGCGCACACGGTCATGAGTCGTCATGAAATTAACCTCAATGATGAAAAAATCTGGCGCGAAGAATAGCACTAGTGAAGGGAAATAAAAAAAGGGAGCACTGTAAAAACAGTGCTCCCGGTTCGTTTCGCAGCATTCCAGCTACTTTTAGTGCTCCCTGCTCATCCGTGACAACTTTTCCTGTGGTCTTACGACCGTGTTCATCCTGAACTTTTGCATCCTGCTCACATCACCCCGATGTGAAAACTTCATCCTGAAGTATCCTGGCCATCCAGACCCGCCGAACATCCTGACCGGCTCTCATTCTCCATCCTGGAGGTGTCCTTTAACGCATCCAGCGTCTTCCTCTTTGCTTCGTCCTGAAGCCTGTCCTTGCAACACCGTCCTGGTGTGTCCTGTCGAAGAGCCATCATCCTGATGTTCTCTTCGTTGTGCGACTCCTTGTCGACAGATATAGAATCGCCTGTTTCGCTTTGTCTTACAAGATGCTTACAGGCTTACCCTTACGATTATTTTCGTATGAAAGTTGACAATAAGACACTAAACAATTGAATAATAATAAATTATTATTTTATCAATTCATTAAGTCTTTACTTATCACCTGGCAATGTCCTACAGGGTTTGTAAGAGATCTCTCACAAGATTCAGGGCAAACTGGATTACAGAACTGGCTTAAGTTGAGTGAGGAATTCCGCAAGTGAAGCCGCCAGCACCGTTCGTTTACGGGTTCCCAGCGTTTCTTTGCACACTTCACCGGACAGATTGCACACCGAAATGACGTCAAGCTCATTATCTTGTGTGGCAATAAAAAGCGTAGGTGATAGCTTGAGGCGCTTTTGCGTAACCAGATGACCAATCAGGTTTTCCTGAACGCGCCTGAAGTCATCTTCACTCCAGGTTTGCAGCAGCGTGAGCTTTTCATCCGCAAACTGCGCGTGCATATCACCAGCAAACTGGGTGGTGTAAAAAGCGTGAACGGCAGGTTGTACCACAATATCAAAGGCCCGTTCAACCGCATTGAGGTTATTTTCGCCGACAAAAGGTTGAGGCCGCCAAAATACGGCATCGTCTGTGGAAGAAATGATACACGGAGAAGGTACGCCATACAGCTCTTCGCTGAGCGGCCAACTGTTGTTTTTTTCATGCCATGCGTCGCAATAACACGTCGTAAAGGCTATCAACGCCTGCGCTGTCAATTCGTCCACTGATTTCTCTCTTCACAAAAGCCAGGATACACTTGTCGCATAGTGTATCTGGTTTATGACGGTGAAACATGTCCTCTTATGAAAATCATCAAGCGCTTAACGGCCTGACTCTTGGTAAATCAACGGATTACCGAGACAATTACGATGCAAGTCTGTTGCAGGGCGTTCCGCGCAGCCTGAATCGCGACCCGCTGGATTTAAAGGCCGATAACTTGCCTTTTCACGGTGCGGATATCTGGACGCTATATGAACTGTCGTGGCTGAATGCCAACGGCTTACCGCAAGTCGCGGTCGGTCACGTGGAACTGGATTACACCAGCGTAAATCTGATTGAGTCGAAAAGCTTTAAGCTTTACCTGAACAGTTTTAACCAGACGCGTTTTGATTCCTGGGACGCGGTACGCCAGACATTGGAAAACGATCTTCGCGCCTGCGCTCAAGGTGATGTCAGCGTGGCGCTGTACCGCCTTGACGAACTGGAAGGGCAGCCGATAGCCCACTTTAATGGGACCTGTATCGACAATCAGGATATCGTCATCGACAACTACCAGTTCAGCACTGCGTATCTGGAAAATGCCGTGAGCGGTGAAAAAGCAGTGGAAGAGACGCTGGTCAGCCACCTGCTGAAATCCAACTGTCTGATTACCCATCAACCCGACTGGGGCTCCATACAAATTCAGTATCGTGGACGGAAAATCGACAGAGAGAAGCTGCTACGTTATCTGGTCTCCTTCCGCCACCATAATGAATTTCATGAGCAGTGCGTGGAACGTATTTTCAATGACATTCTGCGCTTCTGCCAGCCAGAGAAACTGAGCGTCTACGCACGCTACACGCGACGTGGCGGCCTGGACATTAACCCATGGCGCACCAACACCGATTTCACTCCGGCAACCGGTCGTCTGGTACGTCAGTAATCTTTTTTCTCAATTTTGCGTGTCGGATTCCGCGCGCAAGGTTGTGAAAGGTCATAAGCCAGGGCTATTGTAATCAATAGGGAATGACGTGTTGCGTCCCATAAGGAGTTTACTTGATTACACATATTAGCCCGCTTGGCTCAATGGACATGTTGTCGCAGCTGGAAGTCGATATGCTTAAACGCACGGCCAGCAGCGACCTGTATCAACTGTTTCGTAACTGTTCGCTTGCCGTTCTGAACTCCGGCAGTTTGACCGACAACAGCAAAGAACTGCTGTCACGCTTTGAAAGTTTCGATATTAACGTACTGCGCCGCGAACGGGGCGTGAAGCTGGAACTGATCAACCCACCTGAAGATGCGTTTGTTGATGGACGCATTATTCGTGCGCTACAGGCAAACCTGTTTGCCGTGCTGCGTGACATTCTGTTCGTCAATGGCCAGATCCATAACGCTGGTCGTTTTCAGCATCTGGATCTCGAAAGCTCGGTGCATATTACCAACCTCGTATTCTCGATCCTGCGTAATGCACGGGCGCTGCACGTTGGTGAAGCGCCGAACATGGTCGTCTGCTGGGGCGGTCACTCAATCAACGAGAATGAATACCTGTACGCCCGTCGCGTCGGCACCCAACTGGGCCTGCGCGAACTAAACATCTGTACCGGCTGCGGTCCGGGGGCGATGGAAGCGCCAATGAAAGGCGCTGCGGTCGGCCACGCCCAGCAGCGATACAAAGACAGCCGCTTTATTGGCATGACCGAACCGTCAATCATCGCCGCTGAACCGCCTAACCCGCTGGTAAACGAACTGATCATCATGCCGGACATTGAAAAACGTCTGGAAGCGTTCGTGCGTATCGCCCACGGTATTATCATCTTCCCGGGTGGCGTAGGGACAGCAGAAGAGCTGCTGTATCTGCTGGGGATCCTGATGAATCCTGCCAACAAAGATCAGGTTCTACCGCTGATCCTGACCGGACCAAAAGAGAGTGCGGATTACTTCCGCGTGCTGGACGAATTTATCGTGCACACGCTGGGGGAAGATGCGCGTCGCCACTATCGCATCATCATTGACGATGCGGCAGAAGTGGCGCGTCTGATGAAAAAAGCGATGCCGCTGGTGAAAGAAAACCGTCGCGACACAGGAGATGCTTACAGCTTTAACTGGTCGATTCGTATCGCGCCCGATCTGCAGATGCCGTTCGAGCCGTCCCATGAAAACATGGCCAACCTGAAGCTGTACCCGGATCAACCCGTTGAAGTATTGGCCGCCGATTTACGGCGTGCATTCTCCGGTATTGTGGCAGGTAACGTGAAGGAAGTCGGGATCCGCGCTATTGAAGAGTTTGGCCCGTACAAAATCCACGGTGACCGCGAAATGATGCGCCGCATGGACGATCTCCTGCAGGGCTTTGTTGCACAACATCGTATGAAGTTACCGGGCACTGCGTATATCCCTTGTTACGAGATCTGCGCCTAACCTTCAACACCCGCTAGCAGCGCTATAGCGGTGACAGTTTTGTCCATATCAAAGCCGGGTTTGGCGCACTTGCCTCCCGGCTTTTTTTAGTGATACCAGTCACATAGCTCCGACAATCATATAAATGCCAGTGATGATTCATAAAAAACAGCGAGCTACGCAAACGATTACCTTGAAAAACCAACCGTGATTTATCTTAGAAAATTATTATTAGTCGCCGAAATCATCTAAAAACAACAGTTTTTACAGCTGAACACGCCTATCTTCGCGCCTTCGCTTTCATGAGATATGTCGTTAATGTTAGCCTTCGCGCCCGTAAATTCGCTTTGACTATTTTTTAACAGATTAATGGCCCAAATTTATCCACATAAAAGGTGGATTATTGCATTTGGGATCCCGATCACTGATACATTCATTACTAAAATGTATCTTTCCGCCCGAAAATTATTACGGCGAAAAATTATATAAAAATCGCTCAACGAATTTCGATTTACAGTCGGGTACTTTCTCATTGGATTGACCCCAAACCCGACTTTTTAAGCTTCCTCCAGGAGAAATAGATGGAAAACACTCAAACCAGCACTATCGTTACGGGCCAGACCCGCAGCGCATGGCGCAAAACAGACACCATGTGGATGCTGGGCCTTTACGGCACGGCGATTGGGGCGGGTGTATTGTTCCTGCCGATTAACGCAGGCGTAGGCGGTATGATCCCGCTGATCATCATGGCGATCCTTGCCTTCCCAATGACCTTCTTTGCACACCGTGGCCTGACTCGCTTTGTGCTGTCCGGTAAAAATCCGGGTGAAGACATCACCGAAGTTGTAGAAGAACACTTTGGTGTTGGTGCAGGTAAACTGATTACCCTGCTCTACTTCTTCGCTATCTACCCGATTCTGTTGGTTTACAGCGTAGCCATCACCAACACGGTTGAAAGCTTCCTGACCCACCAGCTGGCGATTACGCCGCCGCCGCGCGCAATCCTGTCACTGATCCTGATTGTCGGCATGATGACCATCGTGCGCTTCGGTGAGCAGATGATCGTTAAGGCGATGAGCATCCTGGTATTCCCGTTCGTTGCGGCGCTGATGCTGCTGGCGCTGTACCTGATCCCTCAGTGGAGCGGTGCGATTCTGGAAACCATGTCTTTTGACTCTGCGGCAACCACCGGCAACGGCCTGCTGTTGACCCTGTGGCTGGCAATTCCGGTAATGGTGTTCTCCTTCAACCACTCCCCGATCATCTCCTCCTTCGCCGTGGCGAAGCGTGAAGAGTACGGTGATGAAGCAGAGAAAAAATGCTCCAAGATTCTGGCATTCGCTCACATCATGATGGTACTGACCGTTATGTTCTTCGTCTTCAGCTGCGTATTCAGCCTGACTCCGGCAGACCTGGCAGCAGCGAAAGAGCAGAACATCTCGATTCTGTCTTACCTGGCGAACCACTTTAACGCGCCGATTATTGCCTGGATGGCACCGATCATCGCGATTATCGCTATCACCAAATCCTTCCTGGGCCACTACCTGGGCGCACGTGAAGGCTTCAATGGTATGGTGATTAAGTCTCTGCGCGGCAAAGGCAAATCCATCGAAATCAACAAACTGAACAAAATCACTGCGCTGTTCATGCTGGTAACCACCTGGATTGTGGCGACGCTGAACCCAAGCATCCTCGGCATGATTGAGACCCTGGGTGGCCCAATCATCGCGATGATTCTGTTCCTGATGCCGATGTATGCCATTCAGAAAGTACCGGCAATGCGTAAGTACAGCGGCCATATCAGCAACGTCTTCGTTGTGATTATGGGCCTGATCGCTATCTCCGCTATTTTCTACTCTCTGTTCAGTTAATTCCCCTGCGCCGCTCCTCGGGGCGGCGCATCTCGATACACAATGGACGCCTCATGATTAGCGTATTCGATATTTTCAAAATCGGCATTGGCCCTTCCAGCTCCCACACTGTTGGCCCGATGAAAGCAGGCAAACAATTCACGGATGACCTGATTGCACGCGGAATTCTCACTGACGTAACCCGCGTAGTGGTTGATGTCTATGGCTCTTTATCTCTGACGGGGAAAGGTCACCATACCGACATCGCGATTATTATGGGCCTGGCGGGTAATTTGCCGGATACCGTAGACATTGATGCCATTCCGTCCTTTATCCAGGATGTGAATACTCATGGGCGTTTGCTGCTGGCAGACGGTCAACATGAGGTCGAGTTCCCGGTCGATAAGTGCATGAATTTCCATACGGACAATCTGTCCCTGCACGAAAACGGGATGCGCA
This sequence comes from Citrobacter sp. Cpo089, assembly GCF_030332695.1. NCBI lineage: Bacteria > Pseudomonadati > Pseudomonadota > Gammaproteobacteria > Enterobacterales > Enterobacteriaceae > Citrobacter > Citrobacter sp. Cpo089. The sequence goes on from NZ_JAOWHJ010000028.1 coordinate 50,367, forward strand.
TTACCGCACTGGCGGGCGAAAAGGCCATTTACAGCCAGACTTACTATTCCATTGGCGGTGGGTTCATCGTTGATGAAGAACATTTTGGTTTACCGAACAACTCTCCGGTAAACGTGCCATATCCGTATAAATCCGCAGCTGATTTGCAACGTCATTGCCAGGAAACCGGCCTGTCGCTTTCCGGTCTGATGATGCAAAACGAACTGGCGCTGCACAGCAAAGAAGAGCTGGAACAGCACTTTGCTAACGTCTGGGAAGTGATGCGTAGCGGGATTGAACGCGGCATCACCACCGAAGGTGTATTGCCGGGCAAACTGCGCGTTCCGCGTCGTGCTGCTGCGCTGCGTCGCATGCTGGTCAGCAGCGACAAAACCACCACCGACCCGATGGCGGTTGTTGACTGGATCAACATGTTCGCGCTGGCCGTGAACGAAGAAAACGCAGCCGGTGGACGCGTGGTGACTGCACCAACCAACGGTGCATGCGGGATTGTTCCTGCCGTACTGGCGTATTACGACAAGTTTATCCGTGAAGTGAACGCTAACTCGCTGGCACGCTACATGCTGGTCGCGAGCGCCATTGGTTCACTGTACAAGATGAACGCCTCTATCTCTGGTGCCGAAGTCGGCTGTCAGGGTGAAGTTGGCGTCGCCTGCTCCATGGCAGCGGCTGGTCTGGCTGAACTGCTGGGCGGTAGCCCAATGCAGGTATGCATCGCGGCAGAAATCGGTATGGAACACAACCTGGGTCTGACCTGCGACCCGGTTGCCGGCCAGGTTCAGGTACCGTGCATTGAGCGTAATGCCATTGCTTCGGTTAAAGCGGTGAACGCTGCACGTATGGCGCTGCGCCGTACCAGTGAACCACGCGTGTGCCTCGATAAAGTTATCGAGACCATGTACGAAACCGGTAAAGACATGAATGCCAAATACCGCGAAACCTCTCGTGGTGGTCTGGCGATGAAGATTGTCACCTGCGATTAATTCTCAGCACATTTTCGTATCTGTAGGCCGGATAAGGCGCTCGCCGTATCCGGCTTTTATTGCCTGCTGGCGCTTCGCTTATCAGGCTTTCGGATAGCGCTCTTTCGCAATGCTCGTCTCCACTCGTCGTGAATGTTACCCTACAGACTAATTTGTTAGGGAGAACACCGTGGCCGTCCACCTGCTCATTGTTGATGCACTGAATCTCATCCGCCGTATTCACGCCGTACAGGGCTCCCCCTGCGTGGAGACATGCCAGCACGCGCTCGATCAGCTGATTGTGCACAGTCAACCCACGCACGCCGTGGCGGTATTTGATGACGAAGCGCGTAACAGCGGCTGGCGTCACCAACGGTTACCTGACTACAAAGCCGGTCGCCCGCCGATGCCTGACGATTTACACCAGGAAATGTCCGCCTTACGCGCCGCTTTTGAACAGCGCGGCGTCTGCTGCTGGGTATCCAGCGGGAATGAAGCCGATGATTTAGCCGCCACTCTGGCGGTGAAAGTTAGCCAGGCGGGACACCAGGCGACTATCGTTTCAACCGATAAAGGCTACTGTCAGCTACTCTCCCCAACGCTGCGGATTCGCGATTATTTCCAGAAACGCTGGCTGGATGCGCCGTTTATCGAGAAAGAGTTCGGCGTACTGCCGCAACAGCTGCCAGATTATTGGGGACTGGCCGGGATCAGCAGTTCTAAAATACCGGGGGTTGCCGGTATTGGTCCTAAAAGCGCCACACAACTGCTGGCACAGTTTCCAACGCTGGAGGCGCTGTATGAACATCTGGATGACGTACCGGAGAAATGGCGCAAGAAACTCGAAGAACATCGGGAGATGGCGTTTTTGTGCCGCGATATCGCGCGGCTGCAAACGGACTTACATATCGACGGAAACCTACAGCAGCTACGGCTGGCGCGGTAGTCTTATTTCCGGATGGCGCTGCGCTTATCCGGCCTACTTATCGTACAACCCTGTAGGCCGGATAAGCGCCAGGTGATTACCAGGCAGTATGGTACAGCTCAACGATATCCCCAAGGCTCGCTTCACGCGGATTTCCCCCGGTACAAACATCGTCAAATGCGGCTTGCGCCAGCGCAGGAATATCCTCTTTACGGACGCCAACATCGCGTAGATGCAGTGGGATACCTACATCGCGATTAAGGGTGAAGACGGCATCCACCGCCGCTTTGCGTGCATCTGCCAGCGTCAGTCCTTCAACCTTAACCCCCATTACCCGGGCAATATCGCGGAATTTTTCCCCGGTGAATTCGGCGTTATAGTGCATCACGTGCGGCAGCAAAATGGCATTCGCGACGCCGTGCGGCGTGTTGTAGAACGCGCCTAACGGGTGTGCCATACCATGCACTAATCCCAGACCTACGTTGGAGAAACCCATCCCGGCAACGTACTGGCCCAGAGCCATCGCTTCCCCCGCCTGGCTGTCGCCCGCAATGGAACCGCGTAATGACCCGGCAATAATTTCGATGGCTTTAATGTGCAGCGCATCGGTAAGCGCCCACGCAGCCCGCGTGATGTAGCCTTCAATGGCATGAGTCAGCGCATCTACGCCAGTAGCCGCTTTTAATGCAGCAGGCATGCCGTCCATCATGTCAGCATCAATGAACGCCACCTGCGGGATGTCATGTGGATCGACACAAACAAACTTACGCCGATTCTCTTCGTCAGTGATCACGTAGTTAATGGTCACTTCCGCCGCCGTTCCCGCAGTGGTTGGGATAGCCATAACTGGCACGCTCGGGAAGCGTGTCGGCGATAACCCTTCAAGGCTGCGTACATCCGCAAACTCTGGGTTATTGTTAATAATGCCAATCGCTTTACAGGTATCCTGCGGGGAGCCTCCACCAATGGCGACCAGATAGTCTGCGCCGCTTTGCTGAAAGACACTCAATCCTTCCTGCACTACCGCAATGGTTGGATTAGGAATAACGCCTGAATAGATTTCCCATGCCAGACCTGCAGCATCCATTCGGGAAGTCACCTTCTCAACAACGCCGCACTGCACCAGATTTTTATCAGTCACAATCAACGCTTTGCGATAACCACGACGAATAACTTCATCGGTTAATGCGCCAACAGCGCCCCGGCCAAACCATGCCGTTTCGTTCAGAATCATTCTGTTCGCCATCGTTTTATCTCCTATTCCTCAATACGCAATCCGTATGTTTTGAATTTTTCCAGCACAATAGCGATAGCCTCATCATCCAGTACCGGAACCGGATCGGTAATCGCCAGCGTGCTGAGATAAAGCTGCGCCAGCACTTCCACTTCATGCGCTAACCACAGGGCTTTTTCCAGATTTTCTTCGCAGGCGATCAGCCCATGATGCTGCAACAGCGTTGCTTTTCGGTTTTTCAGCGCTACCGCAACGTGCTCGGAAAGCTCACGCGTGCCAAACGTCGCATATGGCGCACAGGGAATTGAGTTACCGCCAGCCGCCGCAATCATGTAATGGATTGCCGGGATTGGCCGGTTGAGAATAGAAACAGCAGTACAATGCACGGCATGATTATGGACCACCGCCTGAGCATCGGGACGCGTCTGATAAGCGGCCATATGGAACCGCCACTCGCTGGAAGGTAATTTCCCTTCTTCGTGCTGCCCCTCAGCATTGATGTACACTATGTGGGATTCGGTGAGTTTGTCATAGGGAATACCCGTCGGGGTAATTAACATCCCGTCCTGGTAACGCACACTTACATTACCCGCAGTCCCCTGATTCAGCCCCAGACGGGTCATTTCCAGGCAGGTATTGATAATCTGCCGTGCCAGCGTATTTCGTTCCATTACTTACCTCTCTCAGTGAGTCAAAATGCGACAACAGAACATTGCTAATACCTCGACGCTCTGTTGATTTAAGCGGGTATTTGCTAACTATCATCATGCTGAATAAAGAGAAGGGAATTTTTAGCACTGGATTTTGTGATGTTCATCAACTAATAACGATGAATAAAAACATGCAAGCATAATATTACAATTGCAAAATGTCCGTTCTTAATAAAACCATTGTAAAACGGTCATTTGCGAATAAATTGTTACTATTGCCCGTTTTCCACTTAACTAATTAATTCGGGCATTATCCCTGTGGCTTTTTAATTTATTTTCCTCAAACGGTCATTGTTTTAAAGAAATTAAAGTGATGATAATCACATAAACCCACACCCTGAGCATAAATGTGACCACCATCATATTAATGGCCGGTTTTTATTTGAAAATGAATTCATGAGTTCATTCATGAAGGCCAATTTTATCTGGCAGGTTACCGGAACTCACCTGGATTAGCAGGTTGGTAAAAATCACCAATCGTACTCTTAAGCTGTTGAACATGCTTATGAACTGATGAGGATGCTATGGGAAACACATCAATACAAACACAAAGTTTTCATGCGGTAGAGCGGGGGCAGACAAAAAATTATGTCATTCCCTTCGCGTTACTCTGTTCACTGTTTTTTCTTTGGGCGGTTGCCAATAATCTTAATGACATTTTATTACCACAATTTCAGCAAGCTTTTACATTAACAAACTTTCAGGCTGGTCTGATTCAATCTGCTTTTTATTTTGGTTATTTCGTCATTCCAATCCCAGCCGGGATCCTGATGAAAAAACTAAGTTATAAAGCAGGTATTATTACCGGATTATTCTTATATGCCATCGGTGCAGCATTATTCTGGCCAGCGGCTGAGGTAATGAATTACACCTTATTCCTGATTGGCCTATTTATTATTGCGGCGGGCTTAGGTTGTCTGGAAACGGCTGCCAACCCCTTTGTAACCGTACTGGGCCCGGAAAGCGGCGGTCACTTCCGATTAAATCTCGCGCAAACTTTTAACTCATTTGGTGCCATTATTGCGGTTGTTTTTGGGCAAAGTCTTATTTTGTCTAATGTGCCACATCAATCTCAAGACGTACTCGATAAGATGGCGCCAGAACAGCTAAACGCCTACAAGCACAGCCTGGTGTTATCGGTTCAAACCCCTTATATGATCATCGTCGCGGTCGTTTTGCTGGTCGCCCTGCTGATCATGTTTACCAAGTTTCCGACCCTGCAAAGTGACGATCACAGTGACAACGCTCAGAGTTCATTCTCCGCGTCCCTTTCCCGCCTGGTGCGCATTCGCCACTGGCGTTGGGCGGTACTGGCGCAGTTCTGCTACGTCGGTGCACAAACTGCCTGCTGGAGCTACCTGATTCGCTACGCAATCGAAGAGATCCCAGGCATGACGCCAGGTTTCGCCGCCAACTACCTGACCGGCACCATGGTGTGCTTCTTTATCGGTCGTTTCTCCGGCACCTGGCTTATCAGTCGCTTTGCGCCGCATAAAGTGCTGGCCGCATATGCCCTGCTTGCCATGATCCTGTGCCTCATTTCCGCCTTCACCGGTGGTCAGATCGGCCTACTGGCCCTGACGCTGTGCAGTGCATTTATGTCGATTCAGTACCCAACCATTTTTTCTCTGGGGATCAAAAATCTGGGACAAGACACCAAATACGGCTCGTCTTTTATCGTCATGACCATCATTGGCGGCGGCATTGTGACCCCGGTGATGGGCTTTGTCAGCGATGCCGCTGGCAATATCCCGACCGCTGAACTGGTCCCGGCGCTTTGCTTCGCCATCATCTTTATTTTTGCCCGCTTCCGTTCACAAACGGCAGCCAACTGAATATTTATCCGAATAACGTGAGGAATCTGTGATGAAAAAAATCAGCTTACCAAAAATTGGTATTCGCCCGGTTATTGACGGACGTCGTATGGGTGTACGTGAGTCGCTCGAAGAGCAAACCATGAATATGGCTAAAGCTACCGCAGCGCTTATCACTGAAAAACTTCGTCATGCCTGCGGCGCACAAATTGAATGTGTGATTGCCGATACCTGTATCGCCGGCATGGCGGAATCCGCAGCCTGTGAAGAAAAATTCAGCAGCCAGAATGTTGGCGTGACGATTACCGTTACCCCATGTTGGTGCTACGGCAGTGAAACCATCGACATGGATCCGATGCGCCCGAAAGCGATCTGGGGCTTCAACGGCACGGAACGTCCGGGGGCGGTTTACCTGGCCGCCGCACTGGCAGCTCACAGCCAAAAAGGACTTCCTGCCTTCTCCATCTATGGTCATGACGTACAGGATGCAGACGACACATCTATCCCTGCCGATGTTGAAGAAAAACTGCTGCGCTTTGCCCGTGCCGGCTTAGCGGTCGCCAGTATGAAAGGGAAAAGCTACCTGTCTGTCGGTGGTGTATCAATGGGCATCGCCGGTTCTATCGTCGACCATAACTTCTTTGAATCCTGGCTGGGTATGAAGGTGCAGGCGGTTGATATGACCGAACTGCGTCGTCGCATTGACCAGAAAATCTATGATGAAACCGAGCTGGAAATGGCGCTGGCGTGGGCGGACAAAAACTTCCGCTACGGCGAAGATCAGAACGCACAACAATATAAACGTAACGCAGAACAAAGCCACGCAGTGCTGAAAGAAAGCCTGCTGATGGCTATGTGCATTCGCGACATGATGCAGGGTAACAAAAAGCTGGCAGACAAAGGTCTGGTCGAAGAATCCCTGGGCTATAACGCGATCGCCGCGGGCTTCCAGGGGCAACGTCACTGGACCGATCAATACCCAAATGGCGATACCGCCGAAGCGTTGCTCAACAGTTCCTTTGACTGGAATGGCGTTCGTGAACCGTTCGTTGTCGCAACCGAAAACGACAGCCTGAACGGCGTAGCGATGCTGTTCGGCCATCAACTCACCGGCACGGCCCAGGTCTTTGCCGATGTGCGCACCTACTGGTCGCCAGAGGCGGTTGAACGCGTGACGGGTAAACCGCTGACCGGCCTTGCTGAGCACGGCATCATTCACTTGATTAACTCCGGTTCTGCGGCACTGGACGGTTCCTGCAAACAGCGCGACAGCGAAGGTAAACCGACCATGAAACCACACTGGGAAATCTCGCAGAAAGAGGCGGATGAATGCCTGGCGGCAACCGAATGGTGCCCGGCTATTCACGAATACTTCCGCGGGGGCGGTTACTCATCTCGCTTCCTGACTGAAGGCGGTGTGCCGTTCACCATGAGCCGTATCAACATCATCAAAGGGTTGGGGCCGGTGCTACAAATCGCGGAAGGCTGGAGCGTGGAGTTGCCGAAAGATATGCACGACCAGCTTGATGCGCGTACCAACTCCACATGGCCAACCACCTGGTTTGCTCCGCGCTTAACCGGCAAGGGCCCGTTCAGCGACGTCTATTCCGTCATGGCTAACTGGGGCGCTAACCACGGGGTGCTGACGATTGGTCACGTAGGTGCGGACTTTATCACTCTGGCTGCCATGCTGCGTATCCCGGTGTGCATGCACAACGTGGAAGACGAGAAAATTTATCGTCCTTCCTCCTGGGCCGCCCACGGTATGGATACGGAAGGTCAGGATTACCGCGCTTGTCAGAACTACGGTCCGCTGTATAAGCGTTAAACATCGAGCGATTGCCTGATGGCGGCGTGGCCTACGAAGCACACGGTTTTGTAGGCCGGATAAGGCGAAGCCGCCATCCGGCAATAGGTAATCTCCCAGGAGCAATTATGAAACAAGAGGTTATTCTGGTTCTCGACTGTGGCGCGACCAACGTACGGGCCATTGCCGTTGACCGACAGGGAAAGATTGTCGCCCGCGCAGCGACCCCGAACGCCAGTGACATCGCCGCAGAAAACAGTGCCTGGCACCAATGGTCGCTGGAGGCCATTCTGCAGCGCTTTGCCGACTGCTGTCAGCGGCTTTCCTCACAATTGGCCGCCTGCCAAATTCGCGGGATCGCCGTCACCACCTTCGGCGTGGATGGCGCGCTGGTGGATAAGAACGGCAAACAACTGTATCCGGTGATCAGCTGGAAATGCCCACGTACAGCAGCGGTAATGGAGAATATCCATCGCTACATGTCACCGCAGCAACTGCAGGAAATCTCCGGCGTTGGGGCGTTTAGCTTCAATACGCTGTACAAACTGGTGTGGCTGAAAGAGAACCACCCGCAATTACTGGAACAGGCGCACGCCTGGCTGTTTATCTCGTCGCTTATCAACCAACGTTTAACCGGCGAGTTCACAACTGACATCACCATGGCGGGAACCAGCCAGATGCTGGATATCCAGCAACGTGATTTCAGCCAGGACATTTTGCAGGCAACAGGCATACCGCGTCGCCTGTTTCCGCGCCTGGTTGAAGCAGGCGAACAAATTGGGGTACTGCAACGCGAGGCCGCCAGCCAGCTCGGACTTCCAGAGGGTATTCCAGTCATCTCTGCCGGACACGACACACAGTTTGCGCTATTTGGCGCAGGAGCCCAGCAGGATGAACCGGTACTCTCTTCCGGCACATGGGAAATTCTGATGGTACGCAGTGCGCAGGTAAACACCTCCCTGCTCAGTCATTATGCGGGCTCCACCTGTGAGCTGGATAGTCAGGCTGGGCTTAACAATCCCGGTATGCAGTGGCTGGCCTCCGGCGTGCTTGAATGGGTTCGAAAGCTGTTATGGACCGCGGACACGCCCTGGCAAACGTTGATTGATGAAGCTCGGGATATTCCCGCTGGTGCCGAAGGGGTGAAGATGCACTGCGACCTGCTGGCCTGTCAGAATGCGGGCTGGCAAGGGGTTACCCTCAATACTACCCGTGGGCACTTTTATCGCGCCGCGCTGGAAGGACTGACAGAACAGCTGCAGCGGAATCTGCAAACGCTGGAAAAAATCGGCCATTTCCAGGCCACTGAACTGCTATTAGTTGGCGGGGGCAGCCGCAACATCTTGTGGAACCAAATCAAAGCGAACGTTCTCGGGATCCCTGTCAAAGTGCTGGATGATGCCGAAACCACCGTGGCAGGCGCCGCAATGTTTGCCTGGTCAGGCATCGGGGAATTTATCTCTCCGGAGCAGGCACGCGAACAGGTGCGCTATCAGTACCGTTACTTCTATCCGCAAACCGAATCCGAACTCACAGGAGTCGAGTAACATGCTTAAAACGATATCTCCCTTAATTTCCCCCGACTTACTGAAAGTGTTGGCCGAAATGGGACACGGCGATGAGATTATCTTTTCCGATGCCCACTTCCCGGCCAACAGCATGGGGCCGCAGGTCATCCGCGCTGACGGTCTGCTGGTCAGCGATCTGCTGCGGGCGCTTATTCCGCTATTTGAACTGGACAGCTACGCCCCACCGCTGGTGATGATGGCTGCGGTTGAAGGTGACACTCTCGATCCTGACGTTGAGGCTCGCTATCGTCAGGCACTTTCATTACAGACCCCCTGCCCGGACATCACGCGTATTGACCGCTATGCCTTTTACGAACGAGCACAAAAGGCGTTTGCGATCGTTATCACAGGAGAGCGGGCAAAGTACGGGAATATTCTTTTAAAAAAAGGGGTAACGCCGTAATCTCTGGTCAGAATGCCCGTCAGGTACGGGCATTCATCATTAGATGAGGATCAGAACATGAAAGCGGCGCGCCAGCAGGCAATCGTAGATCTGCTTACTAACCACAAAAGCCTGACAACCGAAGCCCTGGCTTTGCAGCTTAACGTCAGCAAAGAGACCATCCGCCGCGATCTCAGCGAGTTACAGACCCAGGGAAAAGTGTTACGCAACCACGGTCGGGCCAAAGTTATTCACCGGGAAAATCAGGACAGCGGTGACCCATTTCATATTCGACTCAAAAGCCACTATGCACACAAAGCGGATATCGCCCGTGAAGCGTTGGCATGGATCGAAGAAGGTATGGTAATTGCCTTAGACGCCAGCTCTACCTGCTGGTATTTGGCGCGACAGTTACCGGACATCAACATTCACGTTTTTACCAACAGCCAGCCCATCTGCCAGGAATTGGCTAAACGTGAACACATTCAGCTTATCAGCTCCGGCGGTCGTCTTGAGCGCAAATACGGTTGCTACGTTAATCCCTCGCTTATCTCGCAGCTAAAACCACTCGAGATTGACCTGTTTATTTTTTCCTGCGAAGGGATCGACAGCGACGGTGCGCTCTGGGACTCAAATGCAACCAACGCAGACTTCAAATCCATTCTGCTTAAGCGTGCATCGCAGTCTTTATTACTGATCGATAAAAGTAAATTTAATCGTTCGGGAGAGGCCAGAATTGGGCATCTGGATGATGTGACGCATATTGTTTCAGATACACAGCTGATTGAAGCAATCCAGGCCGAATAGGGCGATTACGCCGCCATCCGACCTGGGTTGTAGCCTTATCGCTCGTCGCGACGACCGCCGACGGCAGCCCACAGACGACGTACGTGAACGGTTACTTCTTCACGGTCATGATACAACTGACGCGCCTGAATCTGGGCATTTACACCATGTTCATCAAGCTGGGCCTGAATGTAAGCCAGGTTCTGTGACACCTCTTCGTAGCGTTTTTTCATCGGCAGTTTGAGGTTGAAGATCGTCTCACGACACCAGCCGTTGACCAGCCATTGTGCCATCAGCGCGGCAACCTTCGCCGGCTTCTCCACCATGTCACAGACCATCCACGAAATGTTGTTGCGATTCGGACGGTACTTAAATCCGTCTTCACGCAGCCAGGTGACCTGTCCGGTATCCATCAGGCTTTGCGCCATCGGGCCGTTATCCACGGAGTAAACCCACATGTTGCGTTTAACCAGCTGATAGGTCCATCCGCCCGGGCAGGCGCCTAAATCCACCGCATACATCCCGTTCGCCAGACGCTCATCCCATTCATCGGCAGGGATAAACACGTGCAGCGCTTCTTCCAGCTTGAGCGTTGAACGGCTCGGCGCATCGGCTGGAAACTTCAGACGCGGAATCCCCATGTAAAACGGTGAGTTATTGTCAGGCCAGGAATAGCCGGTATAACAACAGCCAGGGGCGATAAAGAAGACGTGAACCACCGGACGCTTTGGCGTTTCATACTTTGCCAGTACGCCCGCTTCGCGCAGCGCTGCACGCAACGGTACGGTAAATTTACGGCAAAATTTAACCAGCTCTTTGCTTTCATTGGTGTCGGCAACTTCTACTCGCAGATCGCCACCCTTTTCCACCACGCCCTGCAACATGCCAACGATCGGCGTAATGCGATCTTCCGGCGGTAAGTATTGCAGCAACTCGCCCACCACAAACATTTGACGAGCAAAAATCAGCGAACTAAACGGCAGCTCTTTCACTAACTTTTCAGCATCGTCCTGCTGATAGCATTCGAAGATGACGTAACCCGCATTGTCTTTCACGCGGGCAAAACCGAAGATTTCCCGGCGTCCTGCTTTATCCGTAATTTCTGCGGCGCACTCTTTTTCAAAACCTGGGCGACACAACAATACAACCTTATTCATGGCTAACGCCCTTACGTTTCAATCGAATAGCGCCCACTAACATCAGCGCCCAGCCTACGAGGAAGCTGAAGCCGCCAACAGGGGTAACAAACGCCCACAGGCGTAAATGAGAGAGCGCGAGACAATACAGGCTGCCGCTAAACAGCACTGTACCTAATGCCAGAAACACGCTACTCCAGTAAAACCAAATACTAATGCGCCGTTGCATGGCGACGGCCAGGCCAAAGATAGCCAGCGTATGAAACGCCTGATACTCAAGGCCGGTCTGAATCCACCCCATTTCAACAACACCGAGGGTTTTACTCAGAACATGTGCCCCAAAGGCGCCCAACGCCACAAAAATAAAGCCACTTACGGCGGCAAAAATCAGCATAAAACGGCTGGTCATTTGAATACCCTACGTAAATTATTGTTCATAACGAAAGCGGAATTTTTCTTGTTCCGTGGCCGCTTTCGCCAGAATCCACTGACGGAAGGCGGCTATTTTACCCAGTTCTGCCTGACTGTCATGACAAACCAGATAAAATGCGTTTTTGCTGACCAGAACATCGTTAAACGGACAGACCAGACGTCCGGCTTCAATTTCGGACTGCGCCATGACGTTGTTAGCCAGCGCGATCCCCTGTCCATGGATTGCAGCCTGTAGCACCATGGCGCTATGGCTGAAGATAGGTCCTTGCTGTACGTTGATATGATTCAGGCCAAGCTGGCGCGTATAGGCTTGCCAGTCTCGTCGCGACGCATCATGCAATAAAGTGTGTTTTGCCAGGTCGTCCGGTGTCTTTAGCGGTTTATCACCGGTAAGCAACAGCGGAGAGCAGACCGGCAATAAATATTCTGCGTACAATTTTTCCACGCGCAGACCCGGCCAGTTGCCACGTCCGTAGAAAATCGCCACATCAACATCATCAGCCAGTTTGTCTTCCTGACGGTCCACCGCCTGGATCCTGACATCGATTCCCGGATAAGCTGAGTTAAAGCTAGAGAGTCTGGGCACCAGCCATTGGATCGCAAAACTGGGCAATAAACTCACGGTAAGCGCACCTTTTGCACTGCGTGCCTGAAGTTTACGCGTCGCGTCGGTTAATTGCGAAAAAATCTCTTTAATGTCGAGAAAGTAGCTTTGACCTTCTTCCGTTAACAGCAAAGATCGATTGCGTCGACGAAACAGTTTTAGCCCCAAAAAATCCTCAAGTGACTTGATTTGGTGACTTACTGCGGCCTGCGTCACAAAAAGCTCTTCTGCTGCGCGAGTAAAGCTTAAATGACGCGCTGCAGCATCAAAAACACGTAACGCATTTAAGGGTGGTAATCGTTTTGACATGACTTTTAGGCTTTGATGTTAAATGAATTTAACAATTAGCTAACAGGCTGTAACCTATTAGTTTTTTTTATCTGAGCCATTATAAATTGTCCGTTGAGGTTCTACCAGCAAATACCTATAGTGGCGGCACTTCCTGAAGCCGGAACGAAAAGTTTTATCGGAATGCGTGTTCTGGTGGGCTTTTGGCTTACGGTTGTGATGTTGTGTTGTTGTGTTTGCAATTGGTCTGCGATTCAGACCATGGTAGCAAAGCTACCCTTTTTCACTTCCTGTACATTTACCCTGTCTGTCCATAGTGATTAATGTAGCACCGCCAAATTGCGGTGCTTTTTTTTGACCACGTTTCGTCGATGGCCGACCTGCTATTATTGCTCCAGTTCTACCATCTCTTTCACGTCAGTACGGTTAATCTGCTGTTTGTTGCCGTTAGCGTCTTTATACGAAATCATCCCCGTCTCATTATCGGTCTGTGGTTTACCATCAGCTACGATTGATCGGCCATCATTGGTGTGCATCACGTAATTCGAACCAGAACAGGCGCTCAGGGCAAAAGTCAGCATACAGGCAGAAATTATGGCGGCAGTCTTTTTCATCTTCTTCTCCTTAAAGCGATTTATGCTATTAAAAACATACTCCGTAACAGGCAAAATTGTTCGCCTAACGCTATTTAGCATAAGACACTGAACGGGCTTTGCCAGGATATCCAGAGTATTCCGATGGTTAGCACAACCCTTGTATCAATGCCCTTTTTGCGCCACGATCGGTTTACTGAACTGAGGAATACCATGAACGCTTTTAACCCCGCGCAGTTTCGCGCACAATTTCCCGCACTCAACGATGCTGGCGTTTATCTCGACAGCGCTGCTACGGCGCTGAAGCCGCAGGCGGTCATTGAGGCAACCCATCAGTTTTATAGCCTGAGTGCCGGGAACGTCCATCGCAGCCAGTTTGCTGAAGCCCAGCGCCTGACCGCTCGCTATGAAGCCGCGCGGGAAAAAGTCGCACACCTGATTAATGCGTCGGATGACAAAACCATCGTCTGGACCCGCTGCACAACGGAAGCGATCAACATGGTTGCCCAAAGCTATGCGCGTCCACGCCTTCAACCGGGTGATGAGATTATCGTTAGCGCAGCGGAACATCACGCCAACCTCGTTCCCTGGCTGATGGTCGCGGAGCAAACGGGGGCTAAGGTCGTCAAACTCCCACTCAACCCCCATTTATTGCCAGACGTTGAGCGCCTCACGCAGCTCATTACCCCGCGCAGCCGCATTCTGGCGCTCGGGCAAATGTCGAACGTCACTGGTGGCTGCCCGGATCTGGCCCGCGCCATTACGCTCGCCCATGCGGCTGGCATGGTGGTGATGGTTGATGGTGCCCAGGGAATTGTGCATTACCCTGCCGATGTACAGCAGTTGGATATTGATTTCTATGCGTTTTCAGGCCACAAGCTATATGGCCCCACCGGTATTGGCGTGCTGTACGGTAAGCCGGAACTGCTGGAAGCCATGTCTCCCTGGCTTGGGGGCGGTAAGATGATTAGCGAAGTCAGTTTTGACGGTTTCACCACTCAGCCCGCACCATGGAAGCTGGAAGCCGGTACGCCTAACGTTGCAGGCGTTATCGGGCTAAGCGCGGCGCTCGAATGGCTGGCGGACGTCGACGTTGCACAGGCCGAAAACTGGAGCCGGGGTCTGGCGACGCTGGCAGAAGATGCCCTGGCGAAACGCCCTGGCTTTCGTTCCTTCCGCTGCCAGGACTCCAGTCTGTTAGCCTTTGATTTCGCGGGTGTTCATCACAGCGATATGGTCACTCTGCTGGCCGAATATGGCATTGCGCTGCGCGCGGGGCAACACTGTGCACAGCCTCTGCTGGCGGAACTTGGCGTATCCGGAACACTACGCGCCTCATTTGCCCCTTATAATACCCAAAGCGATGTGGATGCGTTGGTCGCAGCCGTCGACCGCGCGCTGGAAATATTGGTGGATTAATGACAAGCCCTCTGTTCGCCGGACACCCGTTTGGCACAACCGTAACCGAAGAGACGTTACGCAATACCTTTATCCCGCTTACTCAGTGGGAAGATAAATATCGCCAGCTGATTCTGCTGGGTAAGCAGTTGCCGGCGCTTCCGGATACGCTAAAGGCGCAGGCCAAAGAAATTTCGGGCTGCGAAAACCGCGTCTGGCTGGGGCATACTCTTCATGAGAATGGCACTCTGCATTTCTTCGGCGACAGCGAAGGTCGAATAGTACGCGGGCTGTTGGCGGTATTACTCACGGCGGTCGAAGGTAAAACCGCAGCCGAGTTACTGGCGCGTTCGCCGATGGCGTTATTTGACGAACTGGGTTTACGCGCGCAGCTCAGCGCCTCGCGTAGCCAGGGGCTGCATGCTCTAAACGAGGCGATTCTCGAGGCGGCCCAGAAAGTCGGATGACGACGCAGATACGTCTTATCCGGCCTACAACACTGCACGAACCGTAGGTCGGATAAGCATAGCGCCATCCGACACAATCAGGCCTGACGCGCGGCCTTCGCCATCATCTTCTTCAGCGCATGGGAGACAGCAACAAAGCCAAAGGTGGCTGTCACCATGGTAGCCGCGCCAAACCCGGACGCGCAATCCATACGCTTCGGCCCTTCCGCCGTCGCTTTCATAGCACATACCGAGCCATCCGCCTGCGGGTAAACCAGCGCTTCGGTCGAGAACACGCAGTCCACGCCCAGCTTGCCTTTGCTGTTTTTCACCACGCCAAAATCGCTTTTCAGCCGCTCACGCAGCTTGGCCGCCAGCGGATCCTGGATGGTTTTTGCCAAATCAACGACCTGAATCTGCGTAGGATCGATCTGTCCGCCCGCACCACCGGTGGTCACCAGCGGAATTTTGTTACGCCGACAGTACGCGATCAGTGCCGCTTTTGGGCGCACGCTATCAATCGCATCGATGACGTACGAAAATCCTGCATTCATATATTCAGCAACGTTATCTGGCGTAACAAAATCATCGACCACGTTCACCCGGCACTCCGGGTTAATTTGTCGGATACGCTCCGCCATCACTTCAGCTTTTGCCAGACCGACGTTATCACGCAGCGCATGGATCTGGCGGTTTGTATTGGTGACGCACACATCATCCATATCAATGAGTGTGATAGCGCCAATACCGGTTCGCGCCAGCGCTTCCGCCGCCCATGACCCTACTCCGCCAATCCCAACCACGCAAACGTGCGATTGGGCAAACAGCTGCAACGCATTTTCGCCATACAGACGTGCCGTACCACCAAAACGTTGGCGCCAGGCATCGCTAATAACCACAGACATAGAACCTCAAATTCATTAATACCGAGCAGTCTGACTACCTGATGTCGGCTACGCCTTATCAGGCCTACTCAATAATGTAGGCTTGATAAGCGAAGCACCATCCGGCAATTAACCGCTGAACACGTTACCCGCACCCGGCGCTGTTTTTAGTACCCATACGCGACCGTAGTGATTATACCACCCGGCACGGTGTCCGGCGTCAGCGCCAATACCCTGATAGATGTCGAAGTGTTGCCCTTTAATAGCCCCACCCACATCTAACGCCACCATCAGGCGCAGTTCGTACTGGCCGGTAAACTTGCCGTTATTGTCCAGTAACGGGACTTCCGCCAGTAACGTTGTGCCCGCAGGAATGATACTACGGTCAGAAGCTACGGACGCGCGGCCAATCAGCGGCACCGCGCTGGCCCCTTTCACCGGAGCAAAAGATTGCGGTTTAAAGAAGACAAACGATGGGTTCTGCTCCAGCAGCTCACGCACTTCGGCTTCGCTGTGCGTCTCACCCCAGTGGCGAATAGCCTGCATCGACATATCTTCTTTTTTCACTTCGCCACGGTCGATAAGCACTTTACCGATACTGCGATAGGCGTGGCCATTTTTCCCGGCATAGCTAAAGAAGTTGAGCGGGCTGCCATCGCCAAAATCGATGTAGCCACTGCCCTGAACATCCATAATGAAGTTATCCATCAGGGAGTTGCTGTATGCCAGAATATAATTGTCGCTTAGCGCGCCCGCGTAGATCTCGGCACGAGAGGGTAAGCGCCCACGTTTTGGCGGCATGCGATAGATAGGATACTGAAACTCGCCCTGGCGCGTATGGCGCGCCTGGATAACCGGTGTGTAGTAACCGGTAAACTGGACGTTACCGTAGTTGTCCGCCCCTTCCATTTGCCAGGCATCAATACCAAACTGGCGCATACTGCGCGTATCACCGCCCGCACGTAACCATTGCTGGATAGCGTTGTAGACGTTGCTCTGGTTGCCGTACAAACGTGGCGAAGCGCTGCGAATTTGATTAACCTGCTCGGCGAAATCACCGGCATTGATTGGCGCGCCAACCGCATCAGGCTGGTTCACCAGTGAGAAAGGCTGGGTAAATTTCCCGTCTTTATACTGCTGCCCACGATCGGTGGGTTTTGAGGAACACGCGGCGAGCATCGCGACTACAGCTCCCGCCAGAAGATATTTTGCCCAACGTCCTTTCATTGTTCTCGTCTTATGTTGCCTGAATGCGAGACGAAGATAACAAACCCCCGAACCTAATGAAATGCGTATACATACCCGAACGCAAATTTTGAGCAAAAAATAATCCAGAATGCGTTGTTTTTGTTCATTTTCACCCTAAAAACGTGATCAAGGTGAAAAAAGGGTTGCATGAAAATGCGAGCAGAGTATAGTGCGCATCCACGGACGCGGGGTGGAGCAGCCTGGTAGCTCGTCGGGCTCATAACCCGAAGGTCGTCAGTTCAAATCTGGCCCCCGCAACCAATTAAAATTTGATGAAGTATAAGCAGTACGGTGACGCGGGGTGGAGCAGCCTGGTAGCTCGTCGGGCTCATAACCCGAAGGTCGTCGGTTCAAATCCGGCCCCCGCAACCAACACATTAAACACCTTAACGGGTGTTTTTTTGTTTCTGTTGCCCATAAAAAAAGCGCTTTTCAGCGCTTTTTTGTTATCCCCTTCTCGCCAGCGTCGCCCCATCGGCAAAGTAGGCTTTAATCCCTGCCAGAATCGACTCTGCAACTTCCTGCTGGAAGGTCGCCGTTTTGAGTTTACGCTCTTCCTCAACGTTACTGATAAATGCCGTTTCGACCAGAATAGACGGGATATCTGGCGCTTTTAGTACCGCAAACCCGGCCTGTTCAACCTGATTCTTGTGCAGATTGTTGATTTTGCCAAGCTTGTTCAATACCGCTTTACCAAACTTCAGGCTGTCGGCGATGGTCAGCGACTGCACCATATCGAACATGGTGTGGTCGACGTAGCGGTCACCGCTCTTACTGACGCCACCAATGAGATCCGAGGCGTTCTGGGTCTGCGCCAGATATTTCGCGGCGGTACTTGTCGCGCCTTTGGTCGAGAGCGCAAACACCGACGAACCGCTGGGTTGTCGACTGGTAAAGGCATCGGCGTGAATAGAGACAAACAGGTCAGCACGCTGCTTCTGCGCTTTCGCCACGCGGACTTTAAGCGGAATGAAGATATCTTCATTTCGTGTCATAAAGACCTTCATGTTGCCCTCTTTCTCTATGAGGGCTCGCAGGCGGCGGGCAATCTGCAGCACCACATCCTTTTCACGCGTCTTGTATTTCCCCACCGCACCGGAGTCTTCTCCGCCGTGGCCCGGATCCAGCATAATGACAATGGGACGATCGCGCCCCGCTTTACCCGGCTGTGGGCCACTTTGTGCAGGTGGCACCTGTTTATCCAGATCGCCCTTGTTGTAATCTTCCAGCAATGCCAGCAGCGGGTCCTGAACGTCCTGGGCATTCGCGGGATAGAGATCCATCACCAGACGTTCTTTAAAGCCTGCCACCGGAGCCAGCGCGAAAAGTTGCGGCTTCACATTCTGTTTCAGCTCGAACACCATCCGCACGGTCTTTGGATCAAACTGGCCAACGCGCGCAGACTTAATATACGGATCGTCAGGACGAATCTGCGTCCCAATGCCCTTGAGCACCGAGTTCAAATTAACGTCTTCAATATCCACAACCACACGCTCAGGATTACTCAGGGCAAACTGTTTGTATTTCAGCAGACGGTTAGATTCTACCGTGACGCGAGTGTAGCTGGACGCAGGCCAGATACGGACGGCAACGACCTGACTCACGGCCGCCAGACCCACCTGGCTGACGCTCAAAAGCCACATAGCACCCGCACCTTTCAATAAACGGCGGCGACTGATTGCTGAATTGGATCCCGACATGCTTCTCCCGAGCAAAGAAATCTTTTTTAGAGGTAATACGTAAAACGTCCGAATTGACCGGAAACTTTAGCGAATGACGCATAATCTGTCATCTATAAAAGGGTAAACATTCTTTTTATATTCACGGCATTACTGAGAAAAATCTTCGGCATGGGTAAAAATTACGCTTGCGCACAGCGCAAAAACAGAATAAAAATACACAAATTACGAATAATCATGCAATGAGGGTGTGCCGTGGTGAAGGAGCGTAGAACCGAACTGGTACAGGGATTCCGCCATTCTGTTCCCTATATCAATACCCATCGGGGAAAAACGTTTGTCATTATGCTGGGCGGCGAAGCCATCGAGCATGAAAATTTTTCCAGTATCGTCAATGACATTGGTCTTCTTCATAGCCTCGGCATCCGCCTGGTCGTGGTCTATGGCGCACGACCGCAGATTGATGCCAATCTTGCGGCGCATCATCATGAGCCGGTGTACCACAAAAATACACGCGTTACCGACGCTAAAACGCTGGAGCTGGTCAAACAGGCTGCGGGTTTACTTCAGCTTGATATTACCGCCCGCCTGTCGATGAGCCTGAATAATACGCCATTGCAGGGTGCTCACATCAATGTGGTCAGCGGTAATTTTATTATCTCTCAGCCGCTGGGCGTTGATGACGGCGTAGATTACTGCCATAGCGGGCGTATTCGTCGTATTGATGAAGATGCCATTCACCGCCAGTTAGACAGTGGCGCAATTGTGCTGATGGGCCCGGTTGCCGTTTCCGTCACCGGTGAGAGCTTTAACCTGACGTCAGAAGAGGTCGCCACGCAGTTGGCTATCAAACTGAAGGCCGAGAAAATGATCGGCTTTTGCTCCTCTCAGGGTGTCACCAACGATGACGGCGATATTATTTCCGAGCTGTTTCCTAACGAAGCTCAGGCTCGCGTTGAGTTGCAGGAAGAGAAAGGCGATTACAGCTCCGGCACGGTGCGCTTCCTGCGTGGGGCAGTGAAGGCCTGTCGCAGTGGCGTACGCCGCTGCCATCTGATCAGCTATCAGGAAGATGGTGCATTGCTGCAGGAACTGTTCTCCCGCGACGGGATCGGTACGCAGATCGTGATGGAAAGCGCCGAGCAGATCCGTCGCGCTACCATTAACGATATCGGCGGGATTCTGGAGCTTATCCGCCCGCTGGAGCAACAAGGTATTCTGGTTCGCCGCTCGCGCGAGCAGTTGGAAATGGAGATCGACAAATTCACGATTATTCAGCGTGATAACCTGACCATCGCCTGTGCCGCTCTGTACCCTTTCCCGGAAGAGAGAATTGGCGAAATGGCGTGCGTGGCAGTGCATCCGGACTACCGTAGCTCGTCACGCGGGGAAGTGTTGCTGGAACGAATCGCCGCGCAGGCCCGGCAAATGGGGTTGAGCAAGCTGTTTGTGTTAACCACACGCAGCATCCACTGGTTCCAGGAGCGCGGCTTCACGCCGGTGGATATCGACCTGCTGCCGGAAAGCAAGAAAGAGATGTACAACTATCAGCGGCGGTCAAAAGTGCTAATGGCGGATTTGGCATAGGAGTGGTTGCCGGATGCGGCATAACAGCCTTATCCGGCCTACATCGCTGGCACATTTTTTTAGGCCGGATGGCGCTGACGCTTATCCGGCCTACATCTACATCATGCCGTCATTAAATAATGCTGACAGTCCGCTGCGACGTTCAGTGCGGGTGGTAATGGCGCGGCTCAATATCCGCTCATCGGCATACAGCGACAAGCGGCGACGCGCGCGGGTAACGGCGGTATAGACCAGCTCGCGGGTAACCACGGGTGAATGCTGGCTGGGTAAAATCAACGCCGCGTGGTCAAACTCAGATCCCTGCGATTTGTGCACCGTCATCGCCCAGGTGGTTTCATGTTCAGGCAAGCGGCTGGGCTGCACCGATTTGATAGAACCATCCGGCAACGCAAACCACACCCTCAGGCCCTGTCCACGGTCGAGGGCAATGCCGATATCACCGTTAAATAATCCCAGCGAACTGTCATTGCGCGCGATCATCACCGGCCTTCCCTCATACCAGCGGCTATGCGTCGAACGATGTATTTTACGTTTTTGCGCCATCACCTGCTCAATGCGTTCATTCAAACCACTAACGCCAAACGGACCTTCCCGCAGGGCGCATAGCAGTTGATACTCATTGAAGGCCTGAATGACAGCTCCCGGCTCTGCGCCCTCGCGCAGCAAATCCAGGTAATGCCCATAACCCGCCAGCGCCTCATCCAGCATCGCGGCGTAATCCTCGCTGCTGTGTAAAGTGCGTTTTTCGATGTCGCTAAATCCCTGCTGGAAAATCGTTTTTATCGCAGATTTATCGCCGCAATTAATCGCAGCGGCCAACTGACCGATTCCGGAATCGCTGCCGAAACGGTAGCTCTTTTGCAGCAGGCACAGACTGTCGCGCAGAGCAGCAGCCTGAGTTCCCGTACCTGCCGGAATAGCGCTTCCGGTCAGGCGACTGAGCTGGCGGGCGCGTTCCGGGGTAAACCCGTCACCGACGAAAGCACAGATATCCCCAAGCACCGCCCCCGCTTCGACGGAAGCGAGCTGGTCGCGATCGCCCAGAAAAATCACCCGTCCGTGCGGCGGCAGCGCATCGATAAGGCGCGACATCATCGGCAAATCGATCATCGAGGCTTCATCCACCACCAGCACATCCAAATGCAGCGGGTTTCCCGCATGATGACGCAGGCGCTGACTGCCAGGCTGAGCGCCTAATAATCGATGCAGCGTACTGGCGTCATCGGGGATGCGTTTCTTTTGCTCATCGGTTAGCGGTAGTTCTCGTAGCGCCGCTCCTAGTGAGGAGGTCAGGCGCGCAGCCGCTTTTCCCGTTGGCGCCGCCAGTCGAATACGACAGCGCTCACCGTCTGCCATTTGAATCAACGCCGCCAGCAGCCTTGCGACCGTTGTCGTTTTTCCCGTCCCCGGTCCGCCGGAGATCACCGATATCCGGCGGGTCAGCGCGACAGCAGCGGCCACTTTTTGCCAGTTAACCCCCTCAGAGGATGGGAACAGCGATGCCAGCGTGTGGGTCAGCCGTTGTTCATCCACTTCAATGGCGTGGTTCACTTCACTAAAAAAGCGAGCTACCGTACGTTCGTTATGCCACATCCGGTTCAGATACAGGCGATCGCCGTACAGCACCAGCGGCGTAGGTTGCTCGCCACGACTTACCGCACTGGAAGCCAACAGACATTCCGCCCAGTCTTCAGGCTCGCCCGTTTCAGCGAGCCAGGCGCTTAACAGAGGATGCGCGTCCTCGCTCAGAGATAACCGTGAAAGCGGTAAGCAGACGTGCCCTTCTCCCGCTTCACAGCTGAGCAACGCCGCAGCCAGCGCAACAGCTGGGTTGTCACTTCCGGCAACCGCCAGCGCGAACTGAGCATCCAGAGGCCGGAGCTGTTTTTGCTCAACAGCCTCCAGAAATCGTTTCTGGATTGTCATAACATCGTCTCCTGCACCGCACCGGCAAACATCTCGTCCATCAATGCAATCAACTCTCCGTCAGGTCGGGTCGCGTAAATTCCCTGCTGCGGATTTTCACTGTCAACGCCGCGCAGGAAGAGATAGATAACGCCGCCAAAATGGCGTTCATAATCGTAATCAGCAATGCGATGGCGTAAGTAGCGATGCAGCGCGAGGGTATAAAGTTGGTATTGAAGGTCGTAGCGATGCGCCTGCATGGCAGAGGCCATCGCCTGCTGCGTATAGGCAGAGCTGTCTTCGCCCAGCCAGTTCGATTTGTAATCGAGCAGGTAATAACGCCCCTGGTGGCGGAATACCAGGTCAATAAAGCCTTTCAGCATGCCGCGAACCTGCATAAAGTCCAACGCAGGGCACCCCGCCGAGAGCGGATCGTATTGGCGAATTAACGCATCAAGCTGGTTGGCCATTAACGGCTGCGAAATCGGCAGATAAAACTCCATCTCCACCTGTTTTTCACGCGCGGATAGCTGGCTCAAACTCACGCCCGTCTCGTTGAGAGGCGCCTGCAAAATGGCGTCCAGCCATTCGGTCAAAACCGGCGTCCAGTGTGCGTCATAACCGCCCAACGCCAGTTGCTCCTCGACCCAATGCGGATCCACCGGTTGCGTAAAATCGAGATCTTCAAACAGGCTATGCAAGAACGTACCTGGCGAAGCGCCGCGCGGGAACTGATGCGGTGTAAGTCCTGATTCTTCAATAACCTCACCGACGCCTGCGGCATCGATATCCAGTCGTGGGATCAGATCCTGCGCGATACCCTGTCCACGCTGTTGCAGACCGGAATAACTGGTCACGCGCCAGCTATCACCGGGCTTACGCTGCAGTATTTTTGCACTCAGTTCGCTGCTAACAGCCTGCGCAACCTGCCAGGGTTCACCGTCAGGCTGCGCGGGAGTCTGGCAAGCAATATCGTTGCTGCAAAGCGCTTCAATCGCGCTACGCAGACCCACGGCATCCATCGGCTCGCCTTTTTGCAACAGGCGACCAAGGGCGCTCTGATGCACATCGGTATCCCCTTTTTTATCGCCCCGACGTCGTACCAACGGCGCAACGCCAAGGCTGCAATGCCATACCGAACGGGTTAGCGCGACATACAGCAAACGCAGGTCTTCCGCCAGACGCTCTGCTTCGGCTAGCTCAACGCTCTCCTCGGCATCGCTGAGATCCAGCACCGCTTCAAAAGAGCTGCGATCGTGATAGAAAGCCTGATCCTGAACGCGGAAATTGGTGATAAACGGCAGCCAGACCAGCGGATATTCCAGCCCTTTCGATTTATGGATGGTGACGATTTTGACCAGATGCTTGTCGCTTTCCAGCCTGAGCTGCTGGCTTGACGCGTTGCTGTCGGGTTCAAGAATATGCTGGGACAACCAGCGCACCAGCGCATGCTCGCTTTCCAGCTGCGAGCCCGCTTCCTGCAACAGTTCGCTGATATGTAAAATGTCGGTCAGTCGACGTTCGCCTCCCGCCGTCGCCAGCAGGTTCTCCGCAATCTGGCGAGCTGTCATCAGCGCACGCAGCATCGGCATCACGCCGCGTTTATGCCAGATCTGACGATAGCCATCGAACTCTTCGACCACCGCATCCCAGGCATTTTCGTCGTTATTTAACGCTTCAAGATCCTGCGCATTCAGCCCCATCATTGACGTTGCCAGCGCGCTACGCAGCGTGTTCTCACGCTCCGGCGTCATCACCGCCTGCAGTACCCACAGCAACTCCTGTGCTTCCAGCGTTTCAAATACGCTGTCACGGTTGGAGAGGTAGACAGAGGGAATGGCCAGTTGCGTCAGTGCATCACGGACCAGCGCCGCCTCCTGGCGGCTACGAACCAATACGCTAATGTCCGACGCGCGTACCGGGCTGGATGCTTTGCCACTTACCAGTTGCGCTGCGCCAGAATGCCCGGCCTTAAGCCAGTCGCGAATTTGCGTGGCGCACACCTGCGCCATGTAGCTCTGATAATCGCCTACGCCGCAACTTTCTCCTTCCATCAGCCACATACTCATAGCGGGCTGCGTTTCGCCGCGTAAAACAAACCGTAACCCCTGGTTTTTTTCTGCGGATTTTACCGGGCTGAAAGGGATTTCGCGGAACATAAAGGCGTCGTCCATCTGGCTGAAAAGCGTATTCACGCTATTGACCATGCCGGGGGCCGAACGCCAGTTGGTATCGAGCGTATAGTGTGCGCTGACTTCGCTGCGCGCCTTCATATAGGTGAAGATATCCGCGCCGCGAAACGCGTAAATTGCCTGTTTCGGATCACCAATTAGCAGCAGTGCGGTATCCGGCTGATGCTGCCAGATCCGACGAAAAATACGGTACTGCTGTGGATCGGTATCCTGGAATTCATCGATCATGGCGACTGGAAAACGAGTACGAATAGCCGTCGCCAGCGCATCGCCGCTTTCACTGCGCAACGCCGCATCCAGACGGCTGAGCATATCGTCAAAACCCAGCTCGCCGCGGCGACGTTTTTCCTCGGCAACTGCCGAGCGGATCTCCGCCAGCGCCCGGGTGATCACCAGATCGCGGAGAGTTAACGGTTCGCTAAGCAGTTCATCAATAGCGACAAACAGCGGGTGCTGAGGGGTTATCCCACCCGCTTTGGTGCGCTCTTCCAGAAAACGCTGTGAGAATTTCTCCAGCGCGTCAGGAAGCTGGTAACTTTGTGTTTCTTCCTGCGCCCACGCGCTGATCTTTTCGATCCACTTGCCCTGATTACCGCGATTAAATTTACGCCGGTCAATTCCGGAGGCTTCCATCAGGCCATCCAGCTCATCAACAGAATCACGCCATTGCTGCTTGATCTGGTTAATGCGTGCGAGAATTTGTTCATGCCGGGAGGCCAGCGTTTCGTCATCAGACGGTGGCGCCTTGATAACCGGCGCTTCCCCCTGCAGATAGCGATCGATATCTCTCAACAGCGCTTGCGGTCCTTTCCACGTTTCAAAAACCACCTGCGCAATGTCGCGGGGCAGCGGGTAGCAGTGCCGACGCCAGAAGTCCGCGCAAGCCTGATAGCGCAGCAGCGATTCATCTTCTATCAGCTGCTGTTCGAACAGCATGCCTGACTCAAAGGCGTTGAGACTGAGCATACGCTGACAAAAGCCGTGGATGGTAAACACCGCAGCTTCATCCATCTGTCTTTCAGCCAATAGCAGCCACTGCGCGGCCTGTTTTGTATCGGCAATTTCATCTAAAAAACGGGCATATAGCGGGTTGTCGGTGGTTTCACGCAGGCAGGCAATTCGCAGTTCATGAATATTGCTACGAATTCGACCGCGCAACTCTTCGGTAGCCGCCTCGGTGAAGGTGACCACCAGCAGTTCTTCGACGGTCAGAGGACGAGGAAAGGCGGCAGAGCCGCCCAATCCAAGCAGTAAACGTAAATACAGGGCGGCGATGGTAAAGGTTTTACCGGTGCCCGCAGAGGCTTCAATCAGACGCTCGCCCGTCAGGGGCAAGCGCAGTGGATCAAGGGACTCAGCGGCATCATTCATTCTTATCACTCATCAGGGGTAAGGTTTGCTGCAACGCGCTGACGGTCTGCCACACTTTCCAGCCTTCCGGGTGCACATATTCTGCTTTCCCATTCTGACTGCCGGAAACCTGTGACAATATCGCCATGCCTTGCGGCTCAACCACCGCCTGATGGAAGAAGTCGGCAAGTTTTTGCGGCGTCAGCAGTTTAATCTGAGCCACTATTTTATCACGTGAATCGAAGCGCATATTGCCGCGATCAAAATCTTTGCTTAACTGTGAGGCTTCTGCCCCCAGCGTTTGCGGCGCCTGCAGCATTTGCGCAATAATCGCCTGCTGAATTTGCGCAAACTCTTCAGGTTTCATCGCCCGCAGCTTCGCTTCCGCCGTCGGGAAGAACGCTTTATAACGCTCCCAGAGGTAAGACGGCTGCTTATCACTGCTTTGCAGCAGGAACCCCATTCCCCACTGACGGCCAACGCTCATCGGGAAAGCAAATACGGCGTAGCCTAACTGTTCTTCAGTACGCAGCTGATTGTAGAACCACGGCTGAACAATCTGACCTAACATAGCGCTGTAGGCTGAACTGGCGTATTCATCGTATCCGGTTGGCACAAATACCGCGGCCAGCGCTGAATCCGTGCTGCTGCCTGCTTTTTCAAAGATGACGGACTGCTTCTTGTCCACAACCACATCTTTGTTGCGACACCACTGTGACCCGTTCGCACCTAGCTGTTTTTGGATATCCCGCGCCATGCTCGTCGTCTGAGCTTCGCTCATATTGCCAATGACCAGGAATTCAGGTCGCGCACCGGTTTTTAAGGCGTCGCGGTAGGTCATCACCTCTTTCAGGGTGATGGAAGGCAGCAGTTTACGGCGCTCGTCGCGGGAGAAGTACGGCACCTGAGAAAGCATCTGCACCGGCATAATAGCCTGATCGTAAGCTTTACCCTTTTCTGCGGAATCCATCATCTGGGCATACCAGGATTTCGCCTGTTCCAGCTGTTCGTCCGTTGAGGTGTAGCTGAAATAGCCGCTCAACAGCGCCTGAAAAAGCTGCGGCAAACGTTGGGTGTAGCCGTTGGCGTTAAGCATCAACCCATTGTTAGCGTTGGTAGAGAAACCAATTCCACCTACCGATGCCTGGTTACTTAACTGATCGAGCGCAATCCCTGCCAGGTAATCGTTAAGTGCGAATAAGACCTGGTTGCGGGCGCTGTCCATGGCTTTCGGATTACGCAGGATCACGCTGACGTCAGCCTTTGGCTCGCTGGCAAAATACTGGCTCGGGGCATACACCACACGTAAATCCGGCTCATCAACGATCAGCTCAGGATGAGCGTATTTTTTATCCGTCTTAATCAGCGTGAAATCATCCGGAATGTAGGGGTTCAACTCCGGTAACGACAGCGCAATGCCCTGCGCTTTTTGCTGCCAGTCGTCAAAGGTTTTGTCGCTGATTTTATCCACCTGGTAAGGCGCATCGACAAAATAAGCGGTTTTATTATGCGGCTCTTTCGCGCTGATATACCAGATACGCGCATTCTGCGGCGTCATCATTGCCAGACGTTGCTCAACGGCTTTCGCATCGTACTGGTCAGCAATATTCACCGCATCCAGCGTATGCTCGACGGGAACGCGGATCATAGTATCAGCCAGCCATTCCACGTAGTCCATATCACGGGTGATGGAGGGATAACGGAAATCGAGATCCAGCACGTGCGCCAGCTCGTCAAAATAGCGTTTATCGACACCTTTCTCGCGTAACAAATTGAGGTAGCTAAAGATTGCCGCGACAACTTCATCGCGGTTCGCCAGCCCCTTGTCGGTTAACGTCGCGGAAATGGCTAATACGCCGCTGTTCCCGTTGACCACCGGATCGGAGTCCGCGCGAATACCCTCAACCAGGCCCTGCTTTTGCAGCCAGTCAGACAACGTGCCCGGGCTACGATTGCCAATCAGGTAGGTCACCAGTTCATCGGTTTTACTGCGGAACTGCGCGCTGTTGTTATCGATACGAAACTCGACGCGCAATACTTTACGCGGCATTGCCGGAACATAGTGGATGATGATGCCCTTTTGCGCATCAGTGACGACCGGTACGGTAATTTCAGGCTTTGCGATATTCCTGTTCGGTACGCGCCCAAAGGTGTCAGCCGCTATCCGCGCCAGCTCTGGCAGCGGTTTATTGCTATAAATCACCGCCTTCATCAGGTTAGCAGAGTAGTACTTTTCATGAAATTTTTGTAATGCCTGCACCACCGGGTTGCCCGGTTTATCGCTTAATGTCTCGAGATTCCCGCCAGAGAAACGCGAGCCAGGGTGCGCCGGGTTGATCGTCTCAGCGCTAACCTGCGCCATACGCATCCCGTCTCGGGTACGCGCCAGCGTCAGCTCGGAGTTAACCGCGTTACGCTCGCGGTCGGCATATTTTTTATCCAGCAATGGATCGGCAATAGCATCCGCCAGGCGATCCACCGCCCCCACCAGCGCGTCGTTTTCGACTTCAAGATAGAAGGCCGTACGATAAGGCGCAGTACTGGCATTGTGGCTACCGCCGTGCATTTTCAGGAATTCAGCCAGGCTGTCCGGCTGTGGGTATTTTTTCGAGCCCATCAGACACATGTGTTCGAGATAGTGCGCCAGCCCCTGATGATCGTCCGGATCTTCCAGCGAGCCCACGGGGACTACCAGTGCAGAAAGGGATTTCACGGCCTGAGGATCGGATACCAGCAGCACAACCATGCCGTTATCAAGGCGCACGGCCTGATACTGACGGGTGTCTTTATCGCTTTTACGGATGGTTTCAGCTAAAGGCTGCCAACCGGTATCTGCCTGACTTACGGGAACCCAAAGGGCGACGAACAACAGTAATGCACTGAACCAGGTGCTGCGGGGCATTCACAAACCTCATCATTAACGAATTCACCTGTTCACTACAAACCACGTATAAATACATGACCTGAACAGGGCAAGACTATGTGCTGAACGAGCCAGCATCTTCTCTTTGTAAGAATCAGTCCGTGACAGAATGCGCATCATAGTGGAAGCCATCAAATTGCGCAATTTTTATACAATCATCATGACTGATTAAAGCGAAAAATCGGTAACAGGTAGCGCTGAGACTGTAAAACAATAGCCTCCTGAGTATCAGCATCCAGTTGACGCCAAAGACGCTGATACCAGATATCATCACCTTCGCCACGTACCATCATGTTGCCTTCATAGGCTTGCAGAAACTTACTGCGCGCTTTTTGCAACGTTGCATCGTCATCTAACATGGCATCATTTGCGGCGTCATAACAGGTTTTTATCCATGCACCACCGCTTTCGGGTAATACCATCAACGGTGACGACATGCCTTCCCGATACCCCTCAATGAGTTGCGACAGGTACAGCAACGCCTGTTCTGCATCCAGCGGCGGAAAACGCCATTCTCCGTCTTTACGCAGGAACAATCGGCTCTCTCCCCTACCGCCACTGGCACAATAGACAAGATGTTCCAGCCAAAGTTGCACACCCTGCGCAATGCTTATCAAAGATGGGCGCCAGCGCAACAAACCATCCTCTTGCACCTGCGGCAGCCAGCCGGTGATTTGCACGCCGTGACAGTTAAGATCGATTTCCATGCTCTGACAGGGCTGACGACAGGCGATAATGCGTTCAGCCAGCGACTGCATTTCCTGACGCTGCGTATCCCACAGAATTTCGCCAAACGGCCCATAGGGTAGCGCGCCCGCCGCACGAAAACGGCGGAACAGTCGTTCAGCATCGTTCTCTTCAACCAGCGTATTAAGCAATTGCTGATTAAGCTGGTAGCGGGTCAACCCTTCAAGAGTGAAAGGTTCCGTATCCGGGATCTCGCTCTCTTCAGAGCGGAAGTTGACCCTCAAACGCATCTGGAAAAAGGCGCGTACCGGATGTGCCCAAAATCGCTGCAGCGTTTCCAGCGTTAGCGTTTCTGGCATTTCAAAAGGAAGAGGCTGCACAAAATCCGTGTGCGCTTTTCCTGACAGACTCGCCGCAGGCAGCCATTCCCGGGCATAGCTTTGCTGTTCACCCGGCAAATAGTTTTGTGCATCAAAGGGCATACGGGTATGCAAACGGGTTATGTGCGCTTTTACCCTTGCCTCGCTTTGATCGCAGGTCAATGATTCATCGCCCGGTAGGTAGTGGCTTTGCCCAATGTAGTCCATCAGTTCTTGTACCAGCACCGACGGGAAGCGCTCGCTGTTATCCTGAATAGAGCGGCCAATGTAGCTGATGTAGAGCGTCTGCTGTGCCGAAATTAATGCTTCGAGGAACAGATAGCGGTCATCATCGCGACGACTGCGATCGCCCCGCATCGGTTTTTGGCTCATTAAATCAAAGCCCAGCGGCGCAAGTTGACGTGGATAAACCCCATCGTTCATACCCAGCAGGCACACCACTTTGAACGGAATGGAGCGCATCGGCATCAGCGTACAAATGTTAACGGGACCCGCCAGGAAGCGCTGGCTGATGCGTTCCTGGTCAAGGCGCTGGGCCAGCTCATCACGTAACAGAGAGAGCGGTATTGCATCGCCGTACTCGGCCCCTAAACCTTCAGTGATAATAGCCTGCCACTGCTGTTCAATCAGCGTCATCGCCGCTTCGGTGTCCGCGTCCGGCAGGAAGAAATCATTAAGCATTTCCCGACAAACGGGTAGCCACTCTTCCAACGGACGTTCCTGCGCTAATCCTCTACGCCAGAGATTAAGCTGCATCAGCAACGAGGCCAGATGCCCTACCAGTTCGGCAATCAAACCGCTGGACTCATCGTAAGGCAACACCGATTGCCACTCGCCCTGCGCGCTTTCCATCGCGTAGCCGAGCAGCATACGCGTTAAACCAAATTGCCAGGTATGCTGACCTGTAGGCGGAAGTTCCAGTTCACGCACGTTATCGTCGTCAATTCCCCAACGAATCCCGGATTCATTGACCCATAAGCGAAGATAGCGCAGCCCTTCTTCATCAATGTTGAAACGCGCCGCCAGCACGGGGACATCCAGTAACGCCAGGACATCCTCGGAGACAAAACGGCTATCCGGTAGAGACAGCAGACTAATAAAAGCCTGTAAGACGGGATGAGACTGGCGTGCCCGACGGTCAGATATTGCATAAGGTAAGTAACGCTCGGCTGGCGCGCTACCAAAGACCGACTGAATGAATGGGCTGTAGCTGTCGATGTCCGCCACCATCACGATAATATCGCGCGGCGTCAGCGTTGGGTCCGCTTCCAGCATGGCCAACAGCCGGTCATGAAGAATTTCCACCTCGCGCTGTGGGCTATGGCAGACATGGAAAGTCACGCTGGTGTCGTTCAGCTCAAGCCGTCGTTTATTGTCGCTACGGGAATATTCTTCCAGCGTAACGCCCGCTACGGCATGACTTTCGAGTTCCAGAATATCTGATTGAATATTATGCAAAAGGTTGTCAGGTGTAATGTCGACAAACGCATCCAGTTCCTGACTGTTTTCCAGCTCCGAAAGCAAATAAATGTAATCACGCCCCAGCTTGCCCCACGAGGCCAGCATCGGGTTGCCCACATCCTGTTCGCCATCGCTGTTAAATAATCCTTCGGCTTTCTGATTATCACGAAACAGCGGCAGATGCCGTTCTTCAAAGCTGTGCCGACGCTGACGTGCCATCAGCTTCGCCAGCCAGGCAGGATCTTTAATATCCCCCCAGTAGTAGCGACAAGGGTTGGTAAACAGCAGATGAATATCAATGTGCTTACCCAGTGCCTGCAATGCCTGCAAATAAACCGGCGGCAGCGCCGAAATACCGCAAATAAAGACGCGAGAAGGCAGTCCCTGCGGGCACTCGGACGCGTTTTCCAACGTCTGAATAAATCGTTGGTATAAATTGGCACGATGCCAGCGCGGCTGGCCCAATTCCGCGGTGTATTCCACCAGCGCTTTCCACAACGGTGCCTGCCAGGCCTGAGACTCGCCAAGTCCCTCAACCTGTCGCCCCGCTTCCCACTGGGTCAACCAGTCAGGGCGGTAGACTAAATACTGGTCGAAAAGGTCAGCCGCGCGCGAGGAAAGCTGAAAAAGCTTACGTTTATCAGTGTCGTCCGTCAGATAGTGGCGTAGCAATGCGAAGTCATCGCTATCCAGCAATTGTGGCAACAGCGTCATCAACTTCCAGCTCATGCTCTGTTTGCTGAACGCACTCTCTTTCGGGATATCCGGCAGCACGCGCACAAACATATCCCAGATAAAACTCGCGGGCAGCGGAAAATCGATATTGGCGGCAATACTAAACTTCTGTGCAAGAGTCATTTGTAGCCACTGCGCCATACCGGTACTTTGAACCAGGATCATCTCAGGCTCAAAGGGGTCGTCCAGCCGCTCGCGCTCAACGATAAATTCCATTAACGCTTCCAGCACATCCAGACGGTTGGAGTGGTAGACCCTTAACATAGCGACTCCTGACTACTGACGATTCGGGCAATGCAGACGCGTCATCTGACCCTGCCTGCCGAGGGGTGAAGAAATTATAACGTTGATGCTGACACATCCCGCTCTCGTTGTCTGCATTCGGTTAACCTGCCAGTTCACAGGCGATGAAAACGGGTACAGCTGGGTTTGCTGCCAGGCGTGGCGCCAGAGTTGCTGATACTGGTTTCTGATGATAAAGCTGTTCATTAGCACCCGCTGATATCCTGACAACGCGGTCACAATCATTACCATTAGTACCATTGCCAGTATCACTTCCGGCAGACTAAAGCCACGCTGTCTGTTCAGGGGATCTGGCATAACGTCTGCTCCTTTAGCGGACAAAAATCGCTCCAGCCACGCGCCGAGAATTCTATGTTGCCATCAATAACCGCCCCCTGACGCCATAACGATATCTCTTCATAGTGGGCAATAAGCAGCACAAAATTATTGGTAAGCAGACGCAGGCAAACCGCGGCATCCTGCGTGGGAACGCGCCGACACTGTACGGCGGGTTGTAAGCGCCAGGGCTGCGTACGCCCCCATTCCATCGCGGATTGCACTACCGCCTGACGCTGCAGCGCCTGACTTTGTGTGACCACACGCGCAGCAAAACTGGCCTCCTGTCTGCTAACGCCTTGCAGCAGCAGACTACCGAGCACCAGCAGCAACAGGACCATTGTCAGAGAGGATACGCCTCTCTCACGGTTCATAGGTTGAATCCCGTAACGCTGTAGATCGCTTCAACAACTTTTTGTGGTTGGTCATTGCTCACTCCACGCAAACGCAGCGTAAGAAGCGGGGAATATCCGCTGTAATTCAGCCTTTCAACCTGGAATGCCTCAATCTTCATCGTGGCCGGATCGGTCATTTTCTCCCATCCTTTGCCAGTGCAGCCGGTGGCTCCACGCACGGTTTCCAACACCTTGTCCTGTAAACGAAACCCAATAGAATCAGCCTCTTTCACGGGACTGCTTTCCCAAACGCCATTGCTGTTGGCATCCCAGCGGGCAATAACACAGTCTCCCTTAGCCGATATCACCAGTCCCTCTCCGACACAGTTTCCCCGGCAATATCCCGCCCGCTGAAGATGCTTCGCCACGGTGTAGACCCGCTGCCATATTTCATCTTCCAGTACTAACTGGCGGGTGTTACGCAGAATCTCTCGCTGTAGCGCCGGTAAAAATCGCGCTGAGCTAAGCAATAAAATACTGCTAATCGCCATGGCAATGAGCATCTCCAGCAGTGAAAATCCCCGTTCGTTTACTGACATAATCTGGCCTCATCGCGCTCGCAAAGCCTGATTCGTCCCCAGCCAGACACCACCACGCGCCATTCCCCTGCCGTATTTTTCAGGCGTATATGTCCGGCCCATGCCGTATTGCGCAGTCCAAAAAAGGCCAGTGAAGGTGTTATCTCTGCCATTTCGACGTCATCCCAGGGCGGTGTAAAAACCAAAGACGAAACGGGTCGACACGTGGTTTGCGAAGCCGCAGAGCTGACAAAACACCATGATGTGCCATCCCGAATCACGCTTATCACGTGATCGCGGTTACGCCAGTTAGCATCTTCACGCAGTTGCAGCAGGTAGTCCCGCACCTGGCAGGCTGTCTGCCACAGCCGCTGCTGTTGCTGCCAGCGCTGCCAACCATACAGCCCAGATGCACCAAGCGCCGCGACAATCAGCATCGCAATGAGAGTTTCGAGAAGCGTGTAACCTTGTTGTTTTTTCATGTCGCCAGTATGGCGTGAGGAAAATGAATAACGAGCGGGAAATTCGGTTTCTACGGCGAGCTATGGGGAATATTTAGCGCGTTACAGGCCGTTGCAATATTTCAGGAATCCACGCCGAAAAACGCGATTTGAGACAAAAAAAACCGACGCACATGGGCGTCGGTTGTGACAGCCTGAAACAGGTTAGATAGCTACCGGCGCTTTAATACCCGGGTGCGGATCGTAGCCTTCAATTTCGAAGTCTTCGAAGCGATAGTCAAAGATTGATTCAGGCTTACGTTTGATAACCAGTTTCGGCAGCGCGCGAGGTTCACGGCTAAGCTGCAGATGCGTTTGATCCATATGGTTGCTGTACAGGTGCGTGTCGCCGCCGGTCCAGACAAAATCACCCACTTCCAGATCGCACTGCTGCGCCATCATGTGTACCAGCAAAGCGTAGCTGGCAATGTTAAACGGCAGGCCGAGGAACACATCGCACGAACGCTGATACAGCTGGCAGGAGAGCTTGCCATCCGCCACGTAGAACTGGAAGAACGCATGGCACGGTGCCAGCGCCATTTTATCCAGCTCACCGACGTTCCATGCGGAAACGATGATGCGACGAGAGTCCGGATCATTTTTCAGCTGGTTTAGCACGGTGGTGATCTGGTCGATATGGCGACCATCTGGCGTAGGCCACGCGCGCCATTGTTTGCCGTAAACCGGGCCTAAATTACCGTTTTCATCCGCCCATTCGTCCCAGATTGAGACGTTGTTTTCATGCAGGTAGGCAACGTTAGTATCGCCCTGCAAGAACCACAGCAGCTCATGAATGATCGAGCGTAAATGGCAGCGTTTAGTCGTAACCAGCGGGAACCCTTCCTGCAGATTAAAACGCATCTGATGACCAAAAATGGAAAGCGTTCCGGTTCCGGTACGGTCGTTTTTCTGTGTGCCTTCATCCAGCACTTTTTGCATCAGTTCTAAATACTGTTTCATGGTTCCTCAGGAAACGTGTTGCTGTGGGCTGCGGCGGTACGCCCAAACCATCATAATAATGCCTGCGACAATCATCGGGATAGAGAGGATCTGCCCCATGCTGATGTACTGTACCCAGGTGCCGGTAAACTGCGCATCCGGCTGGCGGAAGAATTCAACAATAATACGAAACGCGCCATAACCAATCAGGAACAGACCGGATACCGAACCCATCGGGCGCGGTTTGCGAATGTACAAGTTCAGAATGATAAACAGCACAACGCCTTCCAACGCCATCTCATAAAGCTGTGAGGCGTGGCGTGGCAGCGAGCCGTAGGTATCAAAAATAGACTGCCATTGCGGGTTAGTTTGCAGCAGTAAAATATCTTCGGTACGGGAGCCGGGGAACAGCATGGCGTACTTGAAGTTCGGGTCAACGCGTCCCCACAGCTCACCGTTGATAAAGTTGCCCAGACGCCCTGCACCCAAGCCAAACGGAATCAGCGGGGCAATGAAATCAGAAACCTGGAAGAACGAACGCTTAGTGCGTTTGGCGAAGATAATCATCACCAGGATCACACCGATAAGTCCACCGTGGAAGGACATACCGCCGTCCCAGACGCGGAACAGATACAGGGGATTATCGAGGAATAACGGGAAGTTATAGAACAGTACGTAACCAATACGCCCACCGAGGAAAACCCCGAGGAAGCCCGCATACAGTAAGTTTTCTACTTCATTTTTGGTCCAGCCACTGCCCGGACGATTCGCGCGGCGCGTCGCCAGCCACATCGCGAAAATAAACCCCACCAAATACATTAAGCCGTACCAATGAAGCGCGACGGGTCCGATTGAGAAAATGACCGGATCGAAATCCGGAAAATGCAGATAGCTACTGGTCATCTGTCACCACAAGTTCTTGTTATTTCGCTGAAGTCAGACAGCAATTGATAAGCGCGCCTGCATAATGCAGGCGCTCCAAAGGTGCGAATGATAGCACAAGGGGTTAGAAGCGGATGCCGGGAAGATGTAAAAGATCTGTATAGGTAATCTCTATCCCCCGTAATACCTGATAGCGCTACGCTTGTCAGACCTACAATCCCCCGCGAATCAAGCCCCCCATGCCACGACGCTCCATGAAGGCCGCTACCTGATGGCGTACTTCTGTTGCCATCTGTGCCTCCAGGCTGCGCTGCGCCAGCGTTTGCGCCTCATCAAAATCGATATGGCGCAGCAGATATTTTACGCGAGCGACAGAACGACCGTTCATCGACAAATGACGGAAACCGAGACCGATCAGAATAGCCACGCACATCGGGTCGCCCGCCATTTCACCACACAGGCGCAAATCGATACCGCTTCTTTCGGCTTCCTGCGCAATCATCGCCAGCGCACGCAACATACCCGGATGCAGGCTGTCATAAATGCTGGCTACCCGTGTGTTGTTACGATCGACGGCCAGTATGTACTGGGTAAGGTCGTTGGTTCCAACCGAGATAAAGTCTATCCGGTTTGTCAGATGCGGCAGCATGAACACCATCGACGGAACTTCCAGCATGATGCCAATGCGCGGTTTCGGGATCTCGTAACCGATCATCTCCTCCACTTCGCGTCCGGCGCGTTCAATCAAACGTCGCGCTTCGTCCACTTCATCGATGCTGGTTACCATCGGCAGCAAAATGCTCAGGTTTCCGGTTGCCGCATTCGCACGCAGCATAGCGCGAACCTGGATCAAAAAGATCTCCGGCTGATCGAGCGTTATGCGGATCCCTCGCCAGCCAAGGCACGGGTTCTCTTCACTGATCGGCATATAGGGCAGCTGTTTATCGGCGCCGACATCCAGCGTACGCAGGGTCACCGGCTTGTCGTTAAACATTTGCAGCATCCCCTGATACTGCGCAACCTGTTCTTCTTCCGAAGGAAATCCGCTTTGCAGCATGAACGGGATTTCGGTGCGATAGAGGCCAATGCCGTCGATTCGGCTACCCAGCTTTTCTTCATGTTCCGGGCTGAGACCCGCATTGAGCATCACCTTCACGCGCTCGCCGCTTTTCAGCTGTGCTGGCTGGTTGACGTCGTCTTCCGCCAGGCGGCTCAGCTCAATTTCTTCACTGATAAGACGCTGGTATTCCTGGATCAATACCGGTTCCGGATCGACCAGCAGTTCACCGCGATAACCGTCCACCACCAGCGTACGGCGATGCAGCACCGACGGCTGGATATCGGCCCCCATAACGGTAGGGATACCCAGCGCACGCACCATAATTGCCGCATGAGAGTTGGCTGCGCCGTCCCGGACAACCACGCCAACTAACCGGTCCTGAGGAAGCTCCGCCAGCGTGGTTGCTGAAAGTTCATCCGCCACCAGCACAAAGCGTTCCGGCCAGGCATTCGGCCCCTGGATAGAGTCATCAAGGTGGAACAGCAGACGCTGGCCCAGCGCGCGTAAATCTCCGGCCCGCTCTTTGAGGTAGTTATCGCTCAGCGCGGCGAACTGTTCGGCAAACTTTTCGATGATCGTTTTAACCGCCCACTCGGCCACCGAACCGTTATCCACTTCCGCAAACAGCTCGCGGCGCAGACGGGTATCGGAAAGCAAGTGCGAGTAAAGATCAAAGATCGCCGCCGTTTCTTTCTGCGCCCCAGCGGTAAAACGCTTGCTGTAGCGGCGGAATTCGTTCGCCGCCTCTTCCAGCGCACCAGTCAGTCGCTCGCGTTCAAGCACTGGATCCAGCGTTGAAGCCTGGTAGACCTGTTCCATCAACGGCAGCGTCGCATCCTGCCAACCTTCGGCTATTGCCACACCGGGAGCGGCAGGCAGCGCACGGATACGTGTTTGACGGTATTGACCGAACAGCGCGTTTAGCTGCGACTGCGAAAGTATGGCCGCCATTTGCGTGGCGAGCGTGACGAGGAAAGACTCTTCACTTTCATCGTACTGACGCAGCTCACGCTGCTGCACCACCAGCACACCTAAAAGCTGGCGACGCTGAATGATCGGTACGCCTAAGAATGCACGAAAACGCTCTTCTTTTACCGAAGGAATGTATTTAAAGCTGGGATGTTTTTGCGCATCGGCGAGGTTGATAGGTTCCGCCAGCCTGCCAACCAGGCCAACGATACCTTCATCAAACGCGAGTGCGACAGTGCGACCACGTGGTTTTTTTAGTCCCCGGGTCGCCATGAGGTAATAACAACGTCGATCGTGATCGGCCAGATAGACCGAGCAGACCTCGGTATCCATCGCAAGACAGATATCGGTAACCAGTATATTCAGCGCTTCGTTCAGACGCGGAGCACTGGCCACCTTTTCGACTATTTCGCGCAGGCGGGTGAGCATAATTTGCGTAGCTTAACCTCTTTTACGTCTGTACGCAGGTGCGCTTTGCGGTTTAGGAGTGCTCTCCTGAAGCGCCATGACAACACTTGCGAATTCTTTCATCACCCTGCGATAGACATCGCGTTTAAATGACACCACCTGTCGAACCGGATACCAGTAACTCACCCAGCGCCAGCCGTCGAACTCAGGTGTACTGCTGGTTTGCATATTGATTTCAGCATCGCTACTGACCAATTGCAGAAGAAACCATTTTTGTTTCTGGCCGATACAAACCGGCTTCGTGTCCCAACGCACCAAACGTTTCGGTAACTTGTAACGCAACCAGTTACGAGTAGAAGCAAGGATCCGTACATCTTTACGACTGAGACCCACTTCTTCAAAGAGTTCCCGGTACATCGCCTGCTCTGCTGTCTCTCCTGCATTGATCCCACCTTGTGGGAATTGCCAGGAGTGCTGACCAAATCGCCGGGCCCACATGACCTGCCCCTGGCGGTTACAAATTACTATCCCTACATTCGGGCGGTAGCCATCGTCATCAATCACCGGACTACCTCAACATAAACCTTATATACAAACGATTGTTTCACACTCCTGAGGGGCGGTAAACCACTCTGTTAAGGGTGCGATATTCTAATAACAATTGAATAACTCACAGTTAAAGGCCGAGTTATAAACAGAAGAAGGGCAAGCAAGGCGATTTTATTCACCTTTTCTGTGGATATAGTTGTGAAGAAGTACGGAATTACTATGGGAAAACCCAGAACAGTCCGAATAAGACATTCGTCACATATCAAAAATACTCTTATACATTCATAAAGTTAAAACCGATCCACGCAGATAAACACACAGAAATGTGATGTGCATCACGCATACGATCTTCACGCTGATGAAAGATCGACCAGCGTTGGTTTTATCCACAGATTATGCCAATAAGTTAGGCACAATTTGTGTGAAAATTCGATTTTCGTCGCACGTCAAGGCTGTAAATTGAAACAGTAGTGGGGGTTTTTCACAGTTATCCCATCTTTCTGTGGATAACATGGTGTAAGATCCTGTTCATTGTCAGTGACCAGAATTGGAAAACCCGCTTCGCTGTTGCGCAACTCTGCGAACGTGAATCTAAAAACCAATATAAATCATAGAATTGAATAAAGCATGTGGAAAAAGATAAACTCTGTCCATACGGTATAAAATCACTGCTCATTTTTTCACCTAAGGGTTAACCCGATGCCAGAACTCCGTCCGTTGCTTTCTCCCCCTGAATCTGAAGCCCAGTTGCTGAGCCAGGCACGGCAGCTTTCGGGCTACGCGTTAGGAGAATTAGCGGCAATGGCGGGAATCATTACGCCGAAGGATCTTAAGCGCGATAAAGGCTGGATTGGCGTCCTGCTGGAAATCTGGCTCGGTGCCAGCGCGGGCAGTAAACCAGAGCAGGATTTTGCGGCGCTGGGCGTGGAGCTGAAAACGATCCCTGTGGACAGTCTTGGCAGACCGCTGGAAACCACCTTTGTGTGTGTGGCGCCGTTAACCGGCAATACCGGCGTCACCTGGGAAACCAGCCATGTACGGCACAAACTCAAACGTGTTCTGTGGATCCCGGTAGAAGGCGAACGCAGCATCCCTCTGGCTGAGCGCCGCGTCGGCTCTCCCCTGCTGTGGAGCCCGAATGAAGAAGAAGACCGGCAATTGCGTCTGGACTGGGAAGAGTTAATGGACATGATTGTGTTAGGTCATGTCGAACGCATCACCGCTCGCCATGGGGAAGTACTGCAACTGCGTCCTAAAGCCGCCAACGCCCGCGCGCTTACCGAGGCCATTGGCGCCAACGGCGAACCCATCCTGACCCTGCCACGCGGCTTTTACCTGAAAAAGAACTTCACCCGCGCATTGCTTGAGCGACATTTCTTGTTCCAGGCGCAATAGGCACCGTCCGGCCTTTCACCCGCCGCGTTACGGGCCTATAATTACCGCTTCTTTTTTTTGGCAGGACTTTGTTCGATGTTATTTGCATGGATAACCGATCCTAACGCCTGGCTTGCGCTCGGTACGCTGACGCTGCTGGAGATCGTTCTTGGGATCGACAATATTATTTTCCTTTCTCTGGTTGTAGCCAAACTCCCGACAGCGCAACGCAATCATGCCCGACGTATTGGGCTGGCGGCGGCGATGATCATGCGTCTGGCACTGCTGGCTTCTATCGCCTGGGTAACGCGGCTGACAAACCCGTTATTCGAGCTGTTTGGCGAGGCGATATCAGCACGCGACCTGATCCTTCTGCTGGGGGGATTGTTCCTGATCTGGAAAGCCAGTAAAGAGATCCACGAATCCATTGAAGGTGAGGAAGAAGGTCTGAAAACTCGCGTATCCTCTTTTCTGGGTGCGATTGTACAGATCATGTTGTTAGACATTATCTTCAGTCTGGATTCCGTGATTACTGCGGTAGGCTTGTCCGATCATCTGTTTATCATGATGGCGGCGGTGGTGATTGCCGTAGGCGTCATGATGTTTGCTGCTCGCCCGATTGGTGAGTTTGTCGATCGCCACCCTTCGGTAAAAATGCTGGCGCTCTCGTTTCTGATTCTGGTCGGTTTTACGCTGATTCTGGAAAGTTTCGACGTCCACGTTCCGAAAGGATATATCTATTTCGCCATGTTCTTCTCAATCGCGGTAGAGACCCTGAACCTGTGGCGTAATAAAAAAAATCCGCTCTGATGAAATCCATCGCTCCCCGCAAGGGGAGCGAATGCCAGCCACACCTACCCCTTCTCACAGTTTAAGATTTTACTGCTTTCACCCTGCACAACTTCGCGTTATTACTAAACTATTGTCAGACGCAGGCCATGTGAGGATAAGCAGATGAAAAAATGGGCAGTTTTGATTTCCGCCGTAGGACTGGCTTTTGCCGTTTCCGGATGCAGCAGCGATTATGTAATGGCGACAAAAGATGGTCGAATGATCCTGACCGATGGAAAACCAGAAATTGACGATGATACCGGTCTGGTGAGCTATCACGATCAGCAGGGCAATGCGATGCAGATTAACCGCGATGATGTGTCTCAAATCATTGAACGCTGATGGTTGAGGTCAGCAGCGCGCTGGCCTTAACAATTTTACTTCCCTTTTTCTCTTCCCTCAGCCATTTTTATAATCCTTATGTCGTGATTATAAAAAGGAAACGGCTATGCAATATCACCGTATACCCCACAGCTCGCTGGAAGTCAGTACACTGGGGCTGGGCACAATGACGTTTGGTGAACAAAACAGCGAAGCCGACGCACATGCACAGCTCGATTATGCCGTAGCACAGGGCATTAATTTGATCGACGTTGCCGAGATGTATCCGGTACCGCCGCGTCCTGAAACCCAGGGCCTCACCGAAACCTACGTAGGTAACTGGCTCGCCAAACACGGCAGCCGCGAAAAGCTGATCGTTGCTTCTAAGGTCAGCGGACCATCACGTAACAACGACAGCGGCATTCGACCGAATCAGGCGCTGGACCGTAAAAATATCCGTGAAGCGCTGCACGACAGCCTGAAAAGACTAAAAACCGATTATCTGGATCTGTATCAGGTTCACTGGCCGCAGCGCCCGACCAACTGCTTTGGTAAGTTAGGCTACAGCTGGACAGACTCCGCGCCAGTCGTTTCCCTTCTCGATACCCTGGACGCGCTGGCCGAGTTTCAGCGCGCCGGGAAAATTCGCTACATCGGCGTTTCTAATGAAACCGCGTTTGGCGTGATGCGCTATCTGCACCTGGCGGACAAACACGATCTGCCACGCATCGCCACCATCCAGAACCCCTACAGCCTGCTGAACCGCAGCTTTGAGGTTGGACTGGCTGAAGTGAGCCAGTATGAAGGCGTTGAGCTGCTGGCTTACTCTTGCCTGGGCTTCGGTACGTTAACCGGGAAATACCTGAACGGCGCGAAACCTGCCGGTGCACGCAATACGTTGTTTAGCCGTTTCACGCGCTACAGCGGCGAGCAGACGCAGAAAGCCGTTGCGGCCTATGTGGATATCGCGAAACGCCATAATCTGGATCCCGCGCAAATGGCGCTGGCATTCGTGCGTCGTCAGCCGTTTGTCGCCAGCACTTTGCTGGGCGCCACGACGATGGAGCAGCTAAAAACCAACGTTGAAAGTCTGCATCTGGAGTTGAGCGAAGAAGTACTGGCAGAGATTGAAGCGGTGCATCAGGTGTATACCTATCCTGCACCGTAACAGTTAGCGCCTGATGGCGCTACGCTTATCAGGCCTACAGACAACTTCCCTGTAGGCCTGATACGGCAACAGCATACAACAGACTAATGGCGGCGCTGCCAAATCCACAGCGCCGCAATCGCCAGCGCAAACAGCGCACCAAATCCAATACCAATCGCAACAGCCGGGATCCCCACCAGCACCGCCAGTGAGTAAATACCGAGCATCAACAGCATCGCGCTGTTTTCACCCAGGTTTTGTACCGCTATCGCATTACCTGCGCCGACGCTTTTCTTACCCCGTTCCTGCAGCAACGCATTCAGCGGCACCACAAAGAAGCCACCCGACACGCCGATAAGCATCAGCAATGCGTAGGCCGGAAGCAGCGAATGTTGAAGAGAGAAAATCAGCACCACGACGCCAATCAGGATCCCCGCAGGCATACAGCGCGAAACGGTTTCCAGCGTTACCAGCTTCGCTGCCGCACCCGCACCGACCACAATCCCGATCGCTACCATGGCATTGAGGTAGGTCGGCGTGGCGTTATCGGTGATGCCGAGCGCCACCGGGACCCACAGCACCAGCAGAAAACGCAGCGTAACGCCCGCGCCCCAAAAAAGGCTGGTTCCCACCAACGAGAAGCGTGTTTCACCGTTGCGCCACAACGATGAAGCCGCACAGAAGAAACTGCGCGTCATTTTCCCCAGATGCCAGGACTGGCCAGGACGAGCCGCGGCCAGTTTCGGGATATACAGGTTAGCCACCACCGCGCCAGCATAGGCCAGGGCACAGGCAGAAAGCGCGGCAATTACGTGCCAGTCGGCCAGAACGCCGCCGGCGACAGAACCGAGCAAAATCGCGGCAATGGTGGAGGCTTCCATCAGGCCGTTAGCCTTCACCAGTTTGTCGCCGGTAGTCAGTTCACCGAGAATGCCATACTTGGCTGGTGAATACGCCGCCGCGCCGATTCCCACCAGCGTATACCCAAGAAACGGATTAATGCCGAAGCAAATACTCGCCGCGCCCAGCAATTTCAGAGCGTTCGCGAACATCATCACTCTGCCTTTGGCAAAGCTATCCGCCACCTGTCCAACAAAGGGGGCAAAAAGGATGTAAGCGCCCACAAACACCATTTGCAGGATCGGCTGACTCCAGTCCGGATA
The DNA here is from genome assembly GCF_030332695.1 of Citrobacter sp. Cpo089. Taxonomy (NCBI): domain Bacteria; kingdom Pseudomonadati; phylum Pseudomonadota; class Gammaproteobacteria; order Enterobacterales; family Enterobacteriaceae; genus Citrobacter; species Citrobacter sp. Cpo089. Next base: position 94,157 of record NZ_JAOWHJ010000028.1, read on the forward strand.
AAATTGCTCCTTCAGCAACGCCAGCGTAGCAAACAGCAACGCGTTATCGCCAAACGCCGACAGAAACTGTGCGGCGATAACGGACATCAGACCTTTGGACCAGATTGAAGTGTTAGTGTGCACTGACTCACTCATGTTGTTTTTCCGGCTCATCGACCCAGCTTTTCAGCGTAACAAAATCCGGCTTACCGCTGCCGAGTAATGGGAGTTGCTTCAGGTGGCGAATATCACGCGGTACAGCGAGTTCAGGTACGCCGTGCGCCCGCGCATACTGCTGTAGTTTTTCACGCGTAAGTTCGCTATCGGTAGTGAACAGCACCAGCGCCTCACCTTTGCTGGCATCACTCTTGATCGCCGTGGCGTGCATTTTGTCTGCAGATACCGCCAACACAAGTTGCTCAACCATTTCCAGCGAAACCATCTCTCCGGCAATTTTAGCGAAACGCTTAGCGCGCCCCTGAATCTGTACAAAGCCGTTTTCATCAAAGCGCACGATGTCTCCGGTGTCATACCAGCCGCGCTCAATCTCACCTTGCGCATTCTCTGCTGTCGGCACTTCCAGCACGCCAGGTTTTTCGACGCGCAAATAACCGCTCATAATATTAGGACCTTTCAGCTGTAAACGCCCACCGTCCTCAATTCCCGGAACGGCCAACAGTCGAGCATCCATACCAGGCAAGATGCGCCCTACCGTTCCCGATTTTGCCGCCATTGGTACGTTAATCGACACAACCGGCGCACATTCCGTCACGCCATAGCCTTCAAGAACGCGCAGGCCAAATTTCTCCTGCCACAGCTGCTTTGTGCTGTCCTGAAGTTTTTCCGCTCCCGCCACCACATAGCGCAGGCGGTGGAAATCGTACGGATGCGCAAAACGCGCATAGTTGCCGAGGAACGTTGAAGTACCAAACAACACGGTGCAGTTCCGGTCGTATACCAGCTCTGGCACAATGCGGTAATGCAGCGGGCTGGGATAAAGAAACACTTCTGCGCCAGTCAGTAGCGGCGTGAATAATCCCACCGTCAGGCCAAAGGAGTGGAACAGCGGCAGCGCCGACATAAAACGGTCATCGGCGGTGAAATCGGCAATCGTTTTGATCTGCTCAACGTTCGCCAGAATGCTTTTATGACTGTGAACCACGCCTTTCGGATGGCCTTCTGAACCAGAAGTAAAGAGGATCACCGCAGCGTCTTCCGGCTGTTGCTTCACCTGCGCCAGATGAGGTGCCAGCAGATGTGAGAAAATCCACAGCTTATCGCTGAAGGTCACATCAGCTTTTAAGTCTTCCAGATAAACCCAACGCACCTGGGTGAGCTGTTCCGGTAAATGCCAGAGTTTGCCTTTATCGAGAAACTGTCGGGATGTGAAGATCGTTTTGATTTCAGACGCAGTAATGGCGCTGGTTAATCCTTTCACGCCCGCGGTGTAGTTCATCATGGCCGGAATGCGTCGACGCGCAATGGCGCCAAAAATGACCGCTGCGCTGATCCCCGCGTTTGGCAGCATCAGGCCGATTTTTTCACCTTCGACGCTGTATTTTTCCAGAATACGGGCCACAAAGAGCGTCTTTGTCAGCAGTTTGCGGTAGCTGTCCGGGGTAAAGTTAACATCTTCAATGCAGTTTTTGCCTGCGCCAAAACGGTATTTCGCTGCCAGCAGCGACTCGTATAGCGTTTCACGCGGACGAACCGCCATGCGTGCTTCCATCATAATTTGATGCAGCATCTCTCCGGCGATTTTGCGGCGATCGCGAGCACGCGGTGCTTCCGGCATCGGCAGTTGTGTCGGCGGTAGGATATGTAAGCGGATGCGCGGGAAGAATCGCTGTTTAACCAAACCTTTCAGGCGGCTAAAGCGGGAAAGCTCCGCGCCTTCAATGCGCACAGGAACGACCGTCGCCCCAGACTTTGCGGCGACAAACCCCGCGCCGTCATAAATTTTCATTAACGAACCGGACGTCGAAATACGTCCTTCCGGGAAAATAACCACCGGACGGCCCTGTTCGACCAGACGAACCAGATGTTTAATCGACATCGGTTTAGTTGGATCTAACGGTACGAAATCAATCAGCGGAGTTAGCCAGCGCATATACCATTGCTGGCTGATAGAGGTGTAAACAGCGAAGACGGGACGAATCGGTAAAAAGAGCGCCAACAGGATGCCGTCTATAAATGAGACATGGTTGGGAGTGATTAGAACGCGTTCTCCCTGTAGCGCGCTGACATCGCCCGTGACGCGAACGCGGAAAAGCACGCGAAACAGATTACGAAAAAAGCCAAATAGCATCTCAACTCCCTGTGCCATTAATTATATAAACATCAATGGTGGGAGAGTATACGAGTTGGGGAATGGGCGCGACAGGTAACTGGTAAATACAATCCGAAAAAAAACCTGCGCATCCGCGCAGGTTGGTGCAAGAGACAGGTACGAAGTGCGTACCGAATAATCTCACCAATCAATACCTCTGGGATCTTGATTGTGGTCGTCAGCAGCCAGATACGCCAGTGCGAAAACGCAAAGGAATGAACCCAAATGCAACGAGTTGTGTAAATTATCGGTTACTGTTACAGATAGGCTGAAGGTAAAAAAAAACCTGCGCATCTGCGCAGGCTGGTGTAATTCTAGTGATCAACCCGAAAGTTGATTTCACCTATCAATACCTCTGGGATCTCAACTCTAGCAATCTGCTCAGTTCCCTCACCAGCGAACAATCGCAACAGCACATCGCAAAGTGTAAGCAAAAATTAGCATTTTCTATTTTCTGTCTTACTTCGCTCGTGTGCGCTCACATTTGCGACGTTCTGACAGGCAATCTGCTTGAACAGCCAGCCATTTTCCGTAACACTGACGGAATGTAAGCGTTTACCCACAACAGGTACTATCATGGCGACCATAAAGGATGTAGCCCGACTAGCTGGTGTATCAGTCGCCACCGTTTCTCGAGTGATCAATGATTCCCCTAAAGCCAGCGAAGCATCGCGCCTGGCCGTAACAAGTGCAATGGAATCACTCAGCTACCACCCCAACGCCAATGCGCGTGCGCTGGCACAACAATCCACAGAGACCATCGGTCTGGTGGTGGGAGATGTGTCCGATCCATTCTTTGGGGCAATGGTTAAAGCTGTCGAGCAGGTGGCCTATAACACCGGTAATTTTTTACTGATTGGTAACGGCTACCATAACGAACAGAAGGAACGACAGGCGATTGAACAGCTCATTCGCCACCGCTGCGCAGCCCTTGTTGTCCACGCAAAAATTATCCCGGATGCTGAGCTGGCATCACTCATGAAGCAAATCCCCGGCATGGTATTGATTAACCGAATTCTGCCGGGATTCGAACAACGCTGCGTTGCCCTTGATGACCGTTTCGGCGCCTGGCTCGCGACCCGACACCTCATTCAACAAGGCCATACGCGCATTGGCTATCTGTGCTCCAATCACACGATTTCAGATGCGGAAGATCGTCTGCAAGGCTATTACGACGCGCTGGCAGAGAGCAATATTCCTGTCAGCGATCGCCTGGTAACGTTTGGTGAACCGGATGAAAGCGGCGGTGAACAGGCTATGACCGAGTTACTTGGCCGTGGCAAAAACTTCACTGCGGTAGCCTGCTACAACGACTCAATGGCGGCTGGTGCCATGGGGGTATTGAATGATAACGGCATTGATGTGCCGGGAGAAATCTCGCTGATTGGTTTTGATGATGTGCTGGTTTCCCGCTACGTGCGCCCGCGTTTGACCACGGTGCGCTACCCGATCGTGACGATGGCAACCCAGGCTGCCGAACTGGCGCTCGCGCTGGCGGAGAAGCGTCCCGTGCCTGAAATTACCCACGTTTTTAACCCAACTCTGGTGCGTCGCCATTCCGTTTCGACGCTGACAGAGCCGGGGAATTCATCGTCAAACGATTAACCAGGATAGCGTTATGACTACGATGTTGGACGTTTCACGACACGCAGGCGTCTCAAAAGCGACCGTTTCGCGCGTACTGAATGGCACGGGTCAGGTAAAAGAGAGCACGCGCCAGAAAGTGTTTAAGGCCATGCAGGCACTTGATTATCGGCCTAATTTTTTAGCGCGCTCTTTGGCAAACCGCACCAGCAACAGCATTGGTCTGGTAGTTTCCACATTTGATGGATTCTACTTTGGCCGCCTGCTGCAACAGGCTTCACGCCAGACGGAATCTCACGGCAAGCAGTTGATCGTCACCGACGGCCACGACACACCAGAGCGTGAGCAGGAAGCCGTGCAAATGCTGGCGGACAGGCAGTGCGACGCCATTATTCTCTATACCCGCTATATGAGTGAAAAGGCGATTATGTCGTTGATGAACAGCATTGCTATGCCCTTGCTGGTCATCAACCGTGATGTCAGCCAGGCCCGCGATCGCGCAATTTTCTTTGAACAGGAAGACGCGGCCTATCAGGCGGTCAATTATCTGATCTCCCAGGGCCATAGCGATATTGCTTGTATCACTGTGCCAGGCCATACGCCTACCGGTAAATCCCGCCTGATGGGGTATCGTAAGGCGCTGGAAAAAAACGGTATTCCCTGGGATCCCGATAAGGTCAAATACGGCGACTCCACGATGACGCGAGGCTATGAGGCCTGCCGTGAACTGCTGGAGGAAGGGGTGAAATTTAGCGCCCTGTTCGCCTGTAACGATGACATGGCATTAGGCGCATCAAAAGCGTTACATCAGGCCGGGCTGAGGATCCCAACGGACGTCTCACTGTTTGGTTTTGATGATGCGCCCAGCGCCAAATGGCTGGAGCCGGGGCTGTCTACCGTTTATCTACCGATTGATACCATGATAACCACGGCAATCGACCAGGCTATTCGGCTGGCCAACGGCGAGAGCGTCGAGCCAATCCCACCGTTTACCGGCAAACTGGTACTACGTGATTCGGTGACGACGGGGCCGTATTACAAATAACGTGCCGGATGGCGGCGCAAGCGCCTTATCCGGCCTACATCCCCGTAGGCCCGATAAGCGCAGCGCCATCGGGCATTCCCTCAGATTAGCTCCAGCGCTAACAGCTCATCAATGGTCTGGCGACGGCGAATTAGCCGCGCCACGCCGTTATCGAACAAAACCTCCGGCAGCAGCGGGCGGCTATTGTAGTTTGACGACATTGACGCGCCGTACGCCCCGGTATCATGCAGCACCAGATAATCGCCCGGCACCACCGCAGGCAACAGTCGGGTTTCCACATTTCCGCCCTCCTGCTGGGTAAACACATCGCCAGATTCGCACAGCGGCCCGGCTACCACGGTTTCCCGTTGCGGGGTGTGTTCCAGAGAGCGACCATCCCCTGCCAGCGCTGAGATATGGTGATAACTACCGTACATGGCCGGGCGCATTAGATCGTTGAAGCCCGCATCGATCAGCACAAAGTGGCGGCTACCCATCTCTTTTACGCTACGTACCTGCGCCACTAACACACCGGCTTCCGCGACCAGAAAACGACCCGGCTCTATCTCAAGTGCGACCGGGTGGCCCAGGTGTTTAGCAATCTGTTCACGCGCAGCGTTCCACAATCCAAAGTAGTGATCGGTATCGATCGCCTCTTCCCCTTCGCGATACGGGATTGATAAACCACCGCCCGCGGAGATCGCCTCCAGATCCTGACCAAATTCAACCACCTGGCGCACCATTGCGCCGCACACCTGCTCCAGATGGCCGTAGTCTACGCCGGAGCCGATATGCATATGAATCCCCACCAGCTTCAGCTTATAGCGCTGAATCACCTCCAGCGCCGCGGGAAGATCGCTATACCAGATCCCGTGCTTGCTGTTTTCACCGCCGGTATTGGTTTTCTGGCTGTGCCCATGTCCAAAGCCAGGGTTTACGCGTAGCCACACGCGATGGCCCGGCGAGACCTGGCCCAGTTGTTCCAGCATATCCACCGACCCGGCATTTACCGGAATGCTCAATTCATGCACCCGCGCGAGCGTCGCTTCATCAATCATATCGGCGGTAAAGACGATTTCATCTTTCCCCGGTACGAAGCCTGCCGCCAGCGCACGTTCAATTTCGCCAAGCGAGACGGAATCAACCTTCACGCCCTGCTCGCGCATCAGGCGCAAAATATGAATATTCGAACATGCCTTTTGGGCGAAACGCACCACGTCAAACTGACTCAATTTGGCAATCTGCGCGCGGATAATCTGAGCATCATAGACCCACACCGGGCAGCCGAATTCGGCAGGCAGGCGCAGCAGGTTGTCGGCGGTCAGGTCAGTGTCAGTACTATTGAGTGGGCGTGGCATGGTGTGCTCCGATATTGGCTTTTTTATGATTACGCCACAGCCCGAAAAGAATAAAAAATATCGTTTTATCGTGAGTCTATGCAAAAATGATATGGATTGATTCATTCGAGGATTGCCCATGCCCGCCGTTAACCTGCGACACATCGAAATTTTTCACGCCATCATGACGGCAGGCAATCTGACAGAAGCCGCGCGCATGCTACATACCTCGCAGCCCACCGTCAGCCGGGAACTGGCCCGATTCGAGAAAGTGCTGGGATTAACGCTGTTTGAACGCACGCGTGGCCGACTGCACCCAACCGTGCAAGGGTTACGTCTGTTTGAAGAGGTGCAACGTTCGTGGTATGGCCTTGATAGAATTGTGAGCGCCGCCGAAAGCCTGCGTGAGTTTCGCCAGGGCGAATTGTCGATTGTTTGCCTGCCGGTATTCTCACAGTCTTTTTTACCGCCGCTGCTGCAGCCATTCCTCGCACGCTATCCACAGGTCAATATTCAGATAGTGCCGCAGGAGTCACCGCTGCTGGAAGAGTGGCTGTCGGCGCAGCGCCACGATCTGGGGTTAACGGAAACGCTGCATACGCCTGCCGGAACGAAACGCACCGAATTGCTGGCGCTGGATGAAGTGTGCGTGCTGCCGCAGGGCCATCCGCTGACTAAGAAAGCGGTGTTAACGCCGCAGGATTTTCAGGGAGAAAACTACATCAGCCTGTCGCGCACCGACAGCTACCGTCAGCTACTGGATACACTGTTTAATGAGCACCAGGTGAAGCGCCGCATGGTGATTGAAACCCATAGCGCTGCTTCAATTTGTGCAATGGTGCGGGCGGGCGTTGGGATCTCGGTGGTAAACCCACTGACGGCGCTGGATTACGCCAGCAGCGGAGTCGTTATCCGCCGCTTCAGTATTTCGGTACCCTTTACAGTCAGCCTGATTCACCCACTTCATCGCCCCGCCTCGGCGCTGGTTGATGCTTTTACGGCACATCTGCAGGCCCATCTACCGAGGCTTATTGACCCGCTGGAGGCTATTTTGCATCCGCAGCCGAAAGCATAAACGCCACCGCATCTTGCGCATGGATTGCCGCGGTGTCGAAAACCGGTAGTGGGCTTAGCTCGGTGGGAACCAGCAGACCAATCTCGGTACAGCCAAAGATCACCCCTTGCGCCCCCTGTTTCGCCAGTTGGTCGATGACGCCCAGGTAATAATCGCGGGAAGCCTCGCTGAATTCACCGAGACACAGCTCGTCGAAAATAATCTGGTTTATTTTCTGACGATCATCAGCTTCAGGGATCAGCGTGCTAATGCCAAATTCAGTCTGTAAACGCCCGCGGTAAAAATCCTGCTCCATGGTGTAACGCGTACCCAGTAGCGCCACGTTGCTCATTTGCTGCTTTTGTATCGCCCGCCCCGTCGCGTCGGCAATATGCAGAAACGGCACATCACAGGCGCTTTCAATCGCCTCAGCAACTTTGTGCATGGTGTTGGTACACAGCACAATTCCTTGCGCCCCGGCTTGCTGTAGCCCTATGGCGGCCTGCGCGAGGATCTCACCGGCTCGCTGCCAGTCACCGCTTGACTGACAGGCTTCAATCTCGTGAAAATCCACGCTGTGCAACAGAATCTGTGCCGAATGCAGTCCACCCAGACGCTGTTTTACCCCTTCATTAATGAGTCGATAATAAGGAATGGTAGATTCCCAGCTCATACCGCCTAACAGACCGATCGTTTTCATCATTTCCCCTGACTCGTTGTTGTCTCTCCAGTGAACCAAAGATGTGATCAACTTTCCACATCTGTTGGCGTGCATTTCTTTTTTTAATTTTCTGATATAGCTTTAATGAAACGTTGTTTTAATTAATTACAGGAAGGCCGGATGTTTATTTTTCATAAAGAGACCACGCTTGACGATCTGGGCAATGGCGTTACCCGGCGCATTCTTGCTCACGGCGGTAACATGATGGCGGTTGAGGTGAACTTCGAGCAAGGCGCAATCGGCCCGATGCACAATCATCCGCACGAGCAGTTGACTTACGTGTTGTCCGGTGAGTTTGAATTTACCATTGGCGAAGAGAAACATATCGTTAGGGCGGGCGATACCCTGTATAAACAGCCCAACATTATGCATGGCTGCGTCTGCTTAAAACCGGGAACGCTGCTGGATACCTTTACCCCAATTCGCGAAGATTTTCTGCACGGGTAAGGCGCTAATTAAAAAAACCGGGTCGCGTTGACGCTTTCCCGGCCTATAAGAGACTCCACTCGCAGGCCGGATAAGGCTGAACCGCCATCCGGCATGCTTATCTGACTTACACCCCAATATCTCTTAACTTCTCGCCAGCCATCAGCTTACGTTCGATATGCTCCAGCGTGACGTTTTTGGTTTCTGGAATCAGCCAGAACGTAATACCAATAAATACGACGTTCAGCGCAGTATAGAGCCAGAACGTACCGGCGGCGCCAATGCTGTCGAGCAGCGTCAGGAACGTTGCGCCAATAATCATGTTCGACACCCAGTTGGTGGTGGTGGAGCAGGTAATACCAAAATCACGGCATTTCAGCGGCTGAATTTCCGAACACAGGATCCACACCACCGGCGCGGCGCTCATCGCATAGCCTGCAATACACATCATCGTCATGCCAACTGACAGCCAGGATAGCCCACTGGAAGCCGTGCCGTTATCAAACTGCATCAGACAATAACCAAGCACCAGTGTCCCGATGGCCATTACGCTGAAACCAATTTTCAGCGCCGGTTTACGTCCTGCTTTGTCGACCGTGAAGACGGCAATAAAGGTGGCGAACATAAACGTTAAGCCAACTACCAGCGTGGCAATCATCTGCTGCTCTGTGGTGGTAAAACCCGCCATTTTAAAAATGCGCGGCGCGTAATACATGATGATGTTCATCCCGGTGAACTGCTGCATCGCCTGCAGTAACATTCCAAGGAAAACCGCGCGACGCACGTTACGGTTAATTTTAAACAGCGCCCAACCACCCTGCTTCAGCTTCAGGCTTTCACGGATTTCGTTCAGCTCATCGCGGGCTTTTTCTGACGTATCGCGCAACATGCGCAGTACTTCTTCAGCTTCGATGTGGCGACCTTTCTCCGCTAGCCAGCGCGGGCTGTTGGGCAAGAAAACAACCAGAATAATCAGCAATACAGCCGGAAGCGCCAGCACGCCAAGCATAGCGCGCCAGTTACCGCTGTAGCTGAACGCGGTATCGGACAAAAAGGCCAGAACGATACCCAGCGTCACCATCAGCTGATACATACTGATCATCTTGCCACGCACGTTTTCGCTGGCCATTTCGGAGAGATAGAGCGGTGCGGTGTAAGACGCGATCCCCACCGCTACGCCCAGCACCACGCGGGCAAAAATGAGCATTTCTACGCTGGAGGCAAACGCCGAGCCCAGAGATCCGACGACGAAAAGGATCGCGCCCGCCATCAGGCTGTATTTGCGCCCCAGGCGGAATGACAACCAACCGTTAAACAGCGCACCAATTGCCGCACCCAGCATCATGCTGCTTACCACCCACTCCTGCAGGCGGCTGGTCAACACAAAGTGATCGGTGATAAAAGGCAACGCGCCAGCAATCACGCCAATATCCAGGCCGAATAACAACCCTGCGACAGCCGCAGAGATAGAAACAAACATATTCATACGTCGCGTATCGCGCGCTGGGCGCGGCGCTAAAGCAGCATCATTATTTATTGAGACCATTTTTTCCTGCCAGATACAGAGTAACCATGCCATTGAAAGTAAGGGATCCCTTGCAGGAAGCGTCAGGCGGGAAACGGCAAAAACATGGATTAAATAGCTACACCACATGGTTATGTGATGGATATTCCAATTTTAAAATTTACCGACAATCACTCAATTAAATTTAACTAATTGATATTAAAGAATATTAAAAACAATAAATTTATACGTATGAAATTTAATATGGAATAATTTATAACCACAATATGGATTTTAATGATCCGAATATAAAAAAACCCTGCCAGAGGGCAGGGTTTAACGGTTCTAGAAAGCGAATTAACGTGCCAGCCAGCCGCCATCTACTGCAACGGTATAGCCGTTGATATAGTCAGATGCGCTGGACGCCAGGAACACGACAGGCCCCATAAGATCGCTCGGCAGACCCCAACGACCCGCCGGAATACGATCGAGGATTTCTGCGCTACGTTGCTCATCAGCTCGCAGCTGTTGAGTGTTATTCGTCGCCATGTAACCCGGTGCAATCGCGTTGACGTTGATGTTATGTTTTGCCCACTCGTTCGCCATCAGACGGGTAACGCCCATTACGCCGCTTTTAGACGCGGTGTAAGACGGCACGCGGATCCCGCCCTGGAAGGAAAGCATAGAGGCGATGTTGATAATTTTGCCGCCGTTACCCTGAGCGATAAAGTGCTTCGCCGCGGCCTGAGACATAAAGAACACGCTCTTAATGTTCAGGTTCATCACGTCATCCCAGTCTTTTTCGCTGAAGTCGATCGCATCGTCACGACGGATAAGACCCGCGTTGTTGACCAGAATATCGATATGGCCGAATTCTGCCACTGCGCGCTCCAGCAGCGCCGGAATACCATCGATTTGACGCAGATCGGCGGTCAGGCTTAAAAAACGGCGGCCCAGTGCGGTCACGCGTTCGATGGTTTCTGTCGGTTCAACAATGTTGATACCGACGATATCGCAACCTGCTTCAGCCAGACCAAGCGCCATACCCTGACCCAAACCTGTGTCACAACCGGTCACAACGGCGACTTTACCTTCAAGAGAGAATGCATTCAAAATCATTGTAAATCCTTAATTTTTTATAATGCCCACCGCAGCAGGCACGGCTGTCGCCCGCAACTAGCGCAGATCTTTTACTGCAACATGGTCCATATCATCAAAGACCTGGTTTTCGCCGACCATGCCCCAAATGAACGTATAAGCTTTTGTGCCGACACCGGAGTGAATAGACCAGCTTGGAGAAATCACCGCCTGCTCGTTGTGCATCACAATATGACGCGTTTCCTGAGGCTGACCCATCATGTGGAAGACGCAGGTATCTTCTTCCATATTGAAGTAGAAATAGACTTCCATACGACGTTCATGGGTATGACACGGCATGGTGTTCCACAGGTTACCCGGTGCCAGTTCAGTCAGACCCATGCTCAACTGGCAGGTTTCCAGAACATCCGGCACAAAGTATTTGTTGATGGTGCGACGATTGCTGGTGAGGTTATCGCCCAATGTCACTGGCGCAACGTCTGCAGGCGTGACTTTCTTAGTTGGGTAAGTCGAGTGTGCCGGCGCGCAGTTGTAGTAAAATTTCGCCGGTTTCGCCGCATCAATACTGGCGAAGACCACTTCTTTTGCCCCTTTTCCGACGTACAGCGCGTCGCGATGACCAATTTCATAGCACTGGCCGTCAACGGTAATCGTGCCCGGGCCGCCGATATTGATCACACCCAGCTCACGACGTTCGAGAAAATAGGTTACGCCCAGCTGTTTGCCGACTTCGCCACCCACAGAGACGGTTTTGGCCACTGGCATAATGCCGCCAACAATGATGCGGTCGATGTGGCTGTAGACCATGGTGTATTCATCTGCGACAAACACTTCTTCGACCAAAAACTCATTACGCAGCCCCTGAGTGTCCAGGGTTTTCGCATGCGCACTATGGATACTTTGTCTTACGTCCACATTTACCTCCAGTGATAAATTGACCGTGAATGCTTAAACGAATAGCAAAACGCTGTTCCGTTTTATCTTATGCGCTCATGATATCCCTCCCTGAATGTGTTTTCAATTATAACTAAAACGATGTTTCACTTTTTCCGCATCTTATTATCAAAAGTGTAAGTGCGATCACGCTAGCGCATATAAATCGCAAAATTTGTTTCAATAAAATCATTTAAAACAATTAGATAGATAAAAACACAAAAAAGCAGATCATTAGTGGCAGGGATAAGATATTGAAAATACAGCCAGGCTCATACGTCATTCACACACCTTTTCTAACAAAGTGCGCTATCAATCACATGAAATGAAACAACGTTTTGATATGTTGGTAGGGTTTAGAGTGTATGTTTCTGTAACTGGCCTTGCCCTCCTGTTGGAGGGCTTTTTTATAGATGCAGGAGAAAATCATCAGAAAAGGCGTTTAAGCAGAGAAATCGAAGGGAAATTAGTCTCGTTCGATAGCGAGCGCCACCCCCTGACCGCCGCCGATACACAGCGTTGCCAGTCCTTTGTGCGCCCGACGCTTCACCATTTCATGTACCAGTGAAACCAGAATTCGGCAACCAGATGCGCCAATCGGATGGCCGAGCGCAATGGCCCCGCCGTTCACATTTACCCGCCGTTCATCCCACTCCAGCATTTTCCCAACGGATAATGCCTGCGCGGCGAAGGCTTCATTAGCTTCGATAAGATCAACATCAGCCAGTTGCCAGCCCACACGCTCAAGGCAGCGGCGCGTTGCATACACTGGCGCAATCCCCATGAGCGCGGGATCGACCCCGACGCTGGCAAAGGCGCGAATACGGGCCAACACAGGTAAGTTCAGTTCCTGCGCCTTGGCCTCACTCATCATCATCACCGCAGCGGCGCCATCGTTGATGGATGACGCGTTACCCGCCGTTACCGAACCGAGCCTGTCAAAGGTAGGATCCAGACGCGCCAGCCCCTCGGCGCTGGCATCGGTACGCGGTTGTTCGTCGGTGTCCACCACGAACGATTGCCCGTTACGCAGCGTTACCACCGGCACGATTTCATCTTTAAAACGTCCGGCATCAATTGCCATCCGCGCTTTGTGCTGCGAGTGCAGCGCGTAGGCATCCTGCAATTCTCGGCTGATTCCGTATTCTCGCGCCAGGTTTTCCGCGGTAACGCCCATGTGATAATCGTTGAAGGCATCCCACAGACCGTCATGTACCAGGCTGTCGACCAGTTGGCTGTTCCCCAGCTGTGCGCCAGTGCGGCTATCGGTAAGGACATGCGGTGCACGGCTCATATTCTCTTGTCCGCCCGCAATCACAATGTCGGCTTCGCCACACTGGATAGCCTGGGTCGCCAGATGCAGCGCTTTCAGACCCGAGCCACAGACATCGTTAATGGTGATGGCGGAAACGGTATTGGGTAGCCCACCATTGATGGCAGACTGACGCGCCGGGTTCTGCCCGGCACCTGCGGTAAGCACCTGTCCGAGGATCACTTCATCCACAGCGTGAACGTCCACGCCCGTGCGTTCCAGTAACGCCTTGACCACCATGCTGCCTAACTCAACGGCAGAGTGGCGCGCCAGCGTCCCCTGGAAGCAGCCAATCGGTGTCCTTAATGCCCCGACGATCACAACCTCTTTCATCACTACCTCAGCGCAAAATAACACCGCAATAGTAGATGATTGTTAAAAATAGTTATCAAGGTTGTTTAAAAACGGTGATTTTTATCACAAAGGAAATTCGTATCACTTATTGGTCATCTGAACGCCACTCTGCTGCAAATGGTCACGCAACCAGCTTCCTGCCACACCAGGCGGTGATTTCTTATTCCACAACAGATCGATAGAGATAGCCTTTGGCCAGCCGGGCAGTTGTAATTGAACCAGTGGTTTTTCTGCCGCAAACTCCTCCACCAACGCACAAGGGAGCGCGCACCAGCCAAATCCCTGAACAGCCATACTCAGCAATAACAGATAGTTAGGAGCAGACCAGACGGGACCGCGCGCCACGTTGGTGCCGCTTTCCAGATAGGTATTCAGACGCAGCTCGCGCCAGGTGTGGAGTTGCTCCCACTGCAGTTTTTCTTGAGCCGCGAGCGGATGCGACGCTGCAACGTATAATCCCATCCAGGTTTGCATCGGCAGACGCGTAACACCCATGTCGGTCGGGTAATCTTCCCGCGCTTCGATCAACCCCACCTGTGCGCGTCCTTTTTGCAGCAGATCGATCACGTCTTCATCTTCGCCAATCAGGCATTCAAACTCGGTATGGGGAAACTTGCGATCAAACTGCACCATCAACTCTTCCAGCACATCCGGATGCAGCGTGTCAGACAGCACAAAGGTCAGACGCGCCTCAGTTTCACCCGACAGCGAGATCGCCGCCTCATCGAGACGTTCGCTGGCCGTCAGAATAGCCTGCACATAACCCAACACCCGCTTACCTTCTTCGGTCAGCGTTGGCTGGCGGGATGAGCGGTCAAACAGTGCAAAACCAAGATCGGCTTCCAGATGCGCAATGGCCGTACTGATAGTGGACTGGCTTTTACGCAGCCGCCGGGCCGCCGCAGAAAATGAACCGCAGGAAACGGTCTCCACAAATGCCGTTAATGCTTCAGGAGAATAACGCATGAGCTATCTACTTTATCGATGGATACTATCTTTTAGATATCACATAAAACGATAAAATTGCCACCATTCCGTTATCCGGGCATCAAAGAAGGTTTTAGGTTATGCAACACGATACTGTCCAACGCCGCTCGTTAGTTGAGCGTATTTTTCATGCCGTCTGCTTTGAAGGCATTGCCACCGCGATCCTCGCACCGACCACCGCATGGTTGATGCAGCGCTCGGTGCTGGAAATGGGCGGACTGACCATTCTTCTCGCCACTACAGCGATGATCTGGAATATCATTTATAACGCCCTGTTTGACCGTCTGTGGCCGTCGCACCTGGTAAAACGTACGGCGAAAGTGCGAGCATTTCACGCCTTAGGTTTTGAGAGCGGTTTTATTGTGATCGGGGTGAGCATCGTGGCGTATGTGCTAAACGTCAGCCTGGTTCAGGCATTCACGCTGGAAATAGGTTTCTTCTTGTTCTTCCTGCCGTACACCATGTTCTATAACTGGGCTTATGACACGTTACGCGAGCGCGTTATGAAGCGCCGCCAGCAGCGCGTTACTGCCTGATAATTAAAATAATAGTCGGAATCTTCTCGGTTCCGGCTATTGTCCCATTCACTCGCCCGCTTGTTCACATCTCCCCCAGCCCCTGCCATTTGTGGTAAATTGCGCTTCTTTTTGTTTATTTTATAGTTGATACGTTCAAATAATGTCGAAATTTTGGTCAAAAGAAGAGACTCTCTGGAGCTTCGCACTATATGGGACTGCCGTCGGCGCAGGAACCCTCTTCCTCCCCATACAGCTGGGTTCTGCAGGCGCGGTGGTATTGTTTATCACCGCTCTCGTCGCCTGGCCTTTAACCTACTGGCCGCACAAGGCGCTGTGCCAGTTTATCCTGTCCTCAAAAACGTCGGCTGGTGAAGGGATCACTGGCGCAGTTACTCACTACTACGGCAAGAAGATTGGCAGCCTGATCACCACCCTCTATTTTATTGCCTTCTTTGTGGTGGTGCTGATTTACGCCGTAGCGATAACCAATTCACTCACTGAACAGCTGGCAAAACATATCACTATCGATCTGCGGATCCGCATGCTGGTCAGCTTTGGCGTGGTGCTGGTGCTGAACCTGATTTTTCTGATGGGCCGACAAGCCACTATTCGGGTCATGGGCTTTTTGGTGTTCCCGCTCATCGCGTACTTTTTGTTCCTTTCGCTCTACCTGACCGGAAGCTGGCAGCCAACGCTACTCACCGGCCAGATGTCTTTCGATCAGCACACGCTTCATCAGGTTTGGATATCTATTCCCGTGATGGTTTTCGCTTTTAGCCATACGCCAATTATCTCTACGTTCGCCATCGACAGACGAGAGAAATACGGCGAGCAGGCCATGGGTAAATGCAAAAAAATCATGAAGGTAGCCTACGTCATCATCTGCCTGAGCGTACTGTTTTTCGTCTTCAGCTGTTTGCTTTCGATTCCGACAAACTATATCGAAGACGCGAAAAATGAAGGCGTGACGATTCTTTCCGCGCTGTCGATGATGCCAAACGCGCCGGCATGGCTGTCGATTTCCGGGATCATCGTTGCCGTCGTAGCGATGTCAAAATCGTTCCTCGGCACCTACTTTGGCGTGATTGAAGGGGCAACGGAGGTAGTAAAAACGTCGTTGCATCAGGTGGGTGTGAAGAAAAGCCGGGCCTTTAACCGCGCTCTGTCCATCATGCTGGTCTCGGCTATCACGTTTATCATTTGCTGCATTAATCCTAATGCCATTTCAATGATTTACGCGATAAGCGGCCCGCTGATTGCCATGATTCTGTTTATCATGCCGACATTGTCTACCTATCTGATCCCGGCGCTGAAGCCGTACCGTTCAGTGGGTAATCTGATCACTCTGATTGTCGGTCTGCTGTGCGTATCTGTGATGTTTTTTGGCTAGAACGTGTTGTTTAACGGCTCATTCCAGTAAGCGGATGAGCCGTTAAACTGACTTATTTGATGTACGAATCCAGCACTTTCAGGACCACATCCAAATCCTCTTCGCGCTTAATTTCATCGCCCTGATGCACAATGTGCTCGGTCAGATGACCTTTAATCACTTCACGCATTAATCCGTTTACTGCCCCGCGGATCGCCGCTATTTGCTGCAATACCGCCGCGCATTCATGCGGTTCATCCAGCATGGTTTTCAACGCCGCTACCTGCCCCTGAATCTTGCTGGTTCGGGCTTTCAGCTTTTGTTTGTCGCGGATCGTATGTGACATAACTTTACCTTTTTAACGTCTGGCTGTAGGGACAATACCATCGACATTCTACTGGGGGGTAGTATTTGATACTGGGGGGGAGTAGAATCAGGCGAAATTAAACAACTAAGAATCATTCTCATGGGTGAGTTTTCTACGCTTCTTCAGCAAGGTAACGCCTGGTTTTTCATTCCCAGCGCGATTCTACTGGGTGTGTTACACGGCCTGGAGCCGGGGCATTCCAAGACGATGATGGCGGCCTTTATTATTGCCATTAAGGGGACCATCAAACAGGCGGTGATGCTGGGGCTGGCTGCAACGCTGTCGCATACCGCCGTAGTTTGGTTGATTGTGCTCGGTGGCATGTATATCAGCAAAGCGTTTACCGCCCAGGCCGTTGAGCCCTGGCTGCAATTTGTCTCGGCGATAATTATTCTCGGGACCGCATTCTGGATGTTCTGGCGAACCTGGCAGGGAGAGCAGAACTGGCTGGCCCAGACGCATCACGACCACGATCACGGGCATCACCACCACCATGATCATGACGACCATCATCATGACCACGATGACGATCATCACCATCACCATCACGAACACGAGCATAATCACGACCATGCCGCACTGGCAGGACTCACCGAAGGCTCGAAAGAGTATCAGGATGCCCACGAACGGGCGCATGCCACCGATATTCAGCGCCGCTTTGCGGGCAAAGAGGTCACCAACGGCCAAATATTATTGTTCGGTCTGACCGGCGGGCTTATCCCGTGTCCAGCCGCCATTACGGTGCTGCTGATTTGCATCCAGCTCAAAGCCTTCACGCTGGGTGCCACCATGGTGCTGTGCTTTAGCCTCGGGCTGGCACTGACGCTGGTAACGGTGGGCGTGGGAGCGGCAATCAGCGTGCAGCAGGCGGCCAAACGCTGGAGCGGATTTAACACGATGGCACGCAAAGCCCCCTATTTTTCCAGTGTGCTCATTGCGATGGTCGGTTTATATATGGGGATTCACGGCTATATGGGGATCGTCGGTTAACACTAAGAGAGCGCAGCAGCGATTGCCGCTGCGCGTAAAACCAGGCTAGCTTTCGACATTGCCCCACACCTGTTGCCCTTTATGGAAGGTCGCGGTGCGTGGGGAAATTCGCGCGACCGCTTCCGCCGAACAGGAGGCATCCACCAGCACAAAGCTGGCTTCATCCTGCGCTTTCGGCCAAACGCGCTCACCTTTTTTGTTAAGCGGCAACACATCGCCGGTGGCGAGGAACAACGCCCGCGACAGGTTGAGTTCGTTGGGGCGAATATAGAGCTGCGCGTACAGATTTGCCTTTTCCAGCATGTCGCCCAGCCCGTACGGCGACCAGTGATCAATTACGCTGTCGGTTCCGGTAATCACTTCCACGCCTTTATCGCGCAGCTGCTTGAGCGGCATGTGCAAGGTACCGATCGGCACCGTCGAGGCAATGGTAATCTGCTGCGTCGCCATGCGGCCCGCCAACGTGTCTACCTGCTGTTCGTTCAACGTTGCCAGTGCAAACGCGTGGCTGATGGTCAGTTTGCCCTTTAACTGCGGCGTTTTCTCCACCGTTTCCACCATGTAATTCACCGCCGCCACGCCTGCCGGACTGGTTTCATGCAGATGGATATCTACGCCTTTATCGTAATCCAGCGCAATCTGGAACATGGTGTCGAGGGATTTTTCCATCGCCCCATCGACGCTGGTTGGGTCCAGACCGCCGACGTAATGCGCTCCCGCCTGCATCGCTTCGCGCATCAGCGGTTCAGATTTTGATAACAGCAGGCCATGCTGCGGAAATGCCACGATTTCACAGGCAAAACCCGGCTGACGACGCGCCAGTACCGCCTGCAGGTTTTCGAGGTTTTTCAGCCCGGAAACCGGTTCTATGTTGCAGTGGCTGCGGGCGATCGAGGTGCCTTTTGATTGCAGCAGATCGATCAGCTTTTCTGCGCGCTCCTGCGTATAAGGCTGGAGTTCAGGCAGCAGCTTTTGTTCCAGGCGGATCATATCCTGAATAGTGGTGCCAGCCGGGCGGTTCAGCGAACGCCAGGGACCGCCGTAAAAGGTTTTATCCAAATGGATGTGCATGTCGCGCATGGCGGGCAGCATCAGCTTTCCACCCGCATCGTAGTGCGGCAGCGTCGCATCCGGATGCTGCTTATTCTCGCGCAGCGCAACGATTTTTTCGTCCTGGATTTCAACGGTTTGCAGCGCGGTACGGGTATGCACCACCACTGAGTTTTCGTAATCAAAGCCCGCTTCCAGCAGGACGTTATCCAGGTAATAGTGTTTATCGTTAATCGTCATTGTGCTCTTCGACCCGCAGGTGTTCCCGACAGGATTAGCAGCATACGCGACCGGAGCGACCGCGCCAAACAGCGCGGCAGCGGTCACCATTTTTCCGCTCTGGCTTAAAAATTCACGGCGGCTGTTACTTTCCTTCATTCACGTCTCCTCTCAGGAATGGACAATATGGGTGCCCGTTTCGCCGCGCAGTGCGGCAGGCAGGCATTCCGGCGTGGTGATGATCACTCGTTTACCGCCACGCTCCAGAAACGTCAGGCTGGCAACGATCTTGGGTAACATGCTGCCAGGCGGGAAATGTCCCTCCTGCATGTAACGGGTCATCGTTGCAACATCCACCGTATCCAGCGCCTGCTGGTTGGGTTTGCCAAAATGGATACAAACCTGCTCGACGCCGGTGGTGATCACCAGAATGTCGGCGCGGATCTCCTGTGCCAGCAGCGCCGTGGAGAGATCTTTATCAATCACCGCGTCCACGCTCTGGTAATCCCCTTGCTCGCTACGCACCACCGGGATCCCGCCGCCGCCCGCGCCAATCACCACAAAGCCTTGCTGGGTCAGCGTTTTGATCGCCTCCGCCTCGACAATGCGCTTCGGTTGTGGAGAGGCGACTACCCGACGGTAGCCGCGCCCCGAATCCTCAACAAAGCGCCAGCCCGGATTGACCCGCTGCAGTTCATCACGCTGCGCTTCGCTAAAGAACGCCCCGATGGGCTTGGTCGGATTAGCGAAGCCCGGATCGTTTTTGTCGACCTCCACTTGCGTTACTACCGTAACTGCCTTCTGCTCACCGCGCCGCGCCAGGCGGTTATTCAGCGCCTGTTGGATCAGATAACCGATACCGCCCTGCGTATCGGCAACGCAGTTTGCCAGCGGGGTAAGCGGCAGCCCTTCACGCTCGTGCGCGATTTCCGCACGCCGCAGATCCAGCCCTACCTGTGGCCCGTTACCGTGCGTCAGCACAATGTTGTAGTCCGATGCCAGCATCTCCAGCACCGTATCCGCTACCGCTTTCACCGCTTCAGCCTGGTGTTCAATCGACTGGCTGGCGTTATCTTTGATAATGCTGTTGCCGCCAATGGCAACGACCACAAGTTCTTTCATAGTGTTATCTTCCGCTTGCAGGCAATTCAGGTCGTTTTCGTCGGTTCCTGCTCAGGCGCAGTCACCGCTTCACGGCTATCAAGAACATGCTTGAGGACAAACATGCCGCTCATCATCAGGTAGGCCACAACAAACATCATCGAGCTGCCTTCCGCAAAGCCAACCGCAGGGGAGTGAATCACGCCAAACAGCGATAACAGCGCGCCAAAGGCTGCGGCAATCGCGCCGCGCAGCGGCTTGTTCATAATGGCGAAGATAGCGACGCAGCCCCACAGCATGCTGGCCAGCGGTGCGCCGCTTCCCAGATGCACCAGTCCGTCGTAATAGACACCTTTGCTGTGCAGCAAGTCGCTACCCAGTTTCCCCGCGGATGTTCCGGCAGCGCCCATCACGCTGTTGACGATGGTCAATGCCCAGTTGGCAATCCACGGGAAAAGACAGATGAAGATGACGGGAACCTCGACTTTAGGCGTTTCTCGCACCACCTGGTTGGCAGTCACCACGCCGATAAACACCAGAATCGGCACTATCGCGGTCATCGGAATAATGGCGAGCATAAACGCCCCCAGCCCAAACAGCGGCACCAGGAACATGGTGATGCCTGAAGCGAGGGTATAGCCGATGCTGGCGCCCATCGCTTTCCAGCCCGCATGCCCAACATATACGGTCACCGGGAACGGGTTACCCAGCATGCAGCCGAGCATGGAAGCAAAGCCGTTCGCCATCATGACCTTACGGGTGTTGTACTCATCGCCCGCCGCGTGCGCACTTTCAATGTTCTCAAGGTCAAAAATATAGTTCGCCAGGCCCAAAGGAACTGCAGAAGCCAGATACGGTAGTGCGTGCGGTAAACCTTGCAGGAAGCTGTCGACATGAATTTCCGGCGGGTTGAAGCCAAAGGAAGACATCGACGCTTTAATGGCTTCCGGGCTTTGTAAACCGGAGATCCATGCCAGGGCCGTACCGGCAATCAGCAGCAGCAAACCGGTAGGAATACGAGCAAAAATCGGCTTCTTACCGAACCAGTTAATGAAGATCAGCAACAGGACGATGAAAGAGACGGTCGGCGCTTCGAATGCCTGCAGCATCGGGTTCATCGCCAGCAGCAACAGCCCCAGGCCGGACAGACAAGAAAGCAGTACCGTACGTGGGATCATCTTGCGGATGGTCTCGCCCAGGAAGGAGCCACCGACCAGGATCAACGCTTCGACAAAGCACCACACCAGGGCTATCTGGATAGCGAAGTTGGCATCTTTGGTTTGCTGATAAACCGGCATCAGCACCAGGAAGGTCACGGTGAAGATTGACGGTGCACTTGGTCCGGACGGCAGCGCCGTTACGTCGTTACGCCCGGTGTGCTTTGCCATCTGCAGGCCAAACCAGGCGTAGCAGACGCTGGCCACCAGCACCGCCAGACCAAAGGCAGGCGCAATGCGACCATAGACAATTTCGGTAGGGATCCCGACGACAAAAATGAGTAGTCCCATCATTGTCAGCAGGTTAGTCAGGTTGTTGGTCATCAGCCCAAAGTAAGCCGCCCAGTCACCACGTTTCCATTCTAGTTTTATGCTGTTCATGGAATATCCTTAACAGGTTAAGCATCGTTTGCGATCGCGGAGATCGCCCAGCCCTGCAGGTAAGCAACGTTTTTCGCTTCGCTACTGTGGGGCTAACCGCGTTAGCCCCGGTTATTGTTATTGGCAGTAGCGGTCGCGCCAGTTGAGGATCGCCTTTTCAAAACAGGCGAACGGCGGGTGAACTATTCCGGCGCCGATCATGCCGATCCCCGCGTCTTTGTGCGCAATAGCGGTGTTGATCACCGGCAGAATGCCAGTGCTGCCTACGCGCGTAATATCGATAGCGGTCGGTACGCCCATAAAACCAAGCAGCGGAATGGTGACGTTGGGGTTTTCGCCGAGAGTGATTTCACGCATCTGGCGAGAGAAATCAACGGCCTCTTCGACCGTACCGCCCACCAGCGCTACGATGGCCGGTGCCGTCGCCATAGCGAAACCGCCAATGCCGTAGGTTTCGGTGATCGCGCTATCGCCGATATCACGTCCGGAATCTTCCGGCTTATAGCCCGCAAACATCGGCCCAATCACCTGCTGCGCCGGACCGGTAAACCACTGGCCCGGTAAACCGCTAATGCGCAGACCGAACTCAACGCCGTTGCGCGCCATCGTCGTCACCACGGTGCTGTATTCAATACCGTGCGCAGCGTCCATTGCGGCTTTACACATCGCCATCCAGGTCGGTCCGGAGAAGTAATCACTACTAAGGACGAACTCGAACACCTCACGTTGCTGCTCAACCGGATAACCGGTCTGAATAATCCACGGCGTCAGCGCCTGAATCAGCAGCGCCGTCCCGGCGTTGTTGCGGTTATGGCACTCATCACCCATGTGCAGCGCCTGCGCCAGCATCAGACGCAGATCGATTTCGCCCGCCAGCTTCATAGCGTCGCGCAGCATCGGTCCCAGCACATCGCGCATCCAGTGCAATCGATCGATAACGCTCTGATCGTTCGCGCCCATGCGCAGGATCTTCGCCATCTGCTCGCTCATATTGGTATATGCGCGGTTGCCATAGGTTTTGTTCTCGACGATGTGCATAAACATCGATGCCGATGTCACGCCCGCCATCGAGCCGACACAGTCATGCTCGTGGCACGGAGAGAAGATGATTTCACCCGAGGCGGCCAGTTCCGCGGCTTCATCCAGATCTTTCGCCAGCCCTTCAAAGACCAGCGCCCCGGTTACCGCCCCCTTCATTGCGCCGCACATTTTTTCCCAGCGGATTGGCGGCCCGGCGTGCAGGATGGTGTTACGGGTCATGCCCGGCACGACGTTGATCGCCTGGTCATAGCCAATCAGCACCGGATGCGACTGGATAATACGTTCCAGCGCCTGCTGGTTAGCGGCCGCGATTTTGTCTGCCAGCGGCGAATCGGCAATGTCGTCCAGCGCGGCCACGACCTGCATGTTGCCCTGCCCCGGCGGCGTCCAGTCGAGCTGGGTCACCGGTATGTTCTGCTTTTTCAGGTCATCGCTGAACATTGCGATGCCAACGTTAATCACGTTCAGCGGCTGGTTAAACAGTGTCTGGCTCATCAGGCTTCCTCCCCTTTACAGATAAATTCACGCGCCAGCAATCCGGTGTTGGTGCTACTGCTCGCCCAGATAACCCCGGCGTCGGTCAGCATCTGACACTGTTTTTCCAGCGACGGCGTATCAAGATCGGTTCCCAGCACATAGCCGAGGATCTCAAGCGGACGACCGTCTGCGGCGGCGATCGCTTTGGCTTCAACGATCGCATCGAGCATCACGCCAACCGGATCTTCATGCGATCCAAATCCAAGGACGAAGTCCATCACGATCACGCCAACTTCAGGATCGCGCGCTTCCTGTAACAGACGACTAATGCGGTTGGTGGGATCGATCATCGGGTGCGGTTTGCCGTTGGTAAAATCGTCATCACCGAAATCCAGGAAGGTATGCGCCACGCTGCCGTTGAGATCTTTCAGGCGGAACGCCGGATCCGGATGAATGTTGCTGTAAACTTCGGCATGTTTTTCCATGGCAGCAAACATCGCCTCATCGCACAACGTGCCGCCACAGAACAAGCCACGGATGTACTTTTGCTGTGGAGTCAGACGGGCGCGAACCTCTTCAATCAGCGGCCAGTTGAGCGGATGCAGATCCAGACTCTCTTTTTTCACGCCGGTCAGCAGTACCGCTTTCAGCGCCGCCTCTTTAGTACCGCGGGCAAACTGCAGGCCTTTTTCATCCGCAGGCGCGGCTTCACGTCCGAGGAAACACACCACCACGGGCTTATGACAGGCGCGTGCACGTTCCAGCACCTTGTGCGCCACCGCTGGCGCAGGCGGTTTGGAGATAAGTGCGATGATCTCAGTTTGCGGATCGGCCTCCAGCATGCCAATCGCGTCAAGCATCATCAGGCCGCCAATCTTTTCACTCAGATCGCGTCCACCTGTGCCAATTAGCTGGGAAATCCCGCCGCCAAATTCGTGAATGCGTACGCTCAGCTCCTGACTGCCGGTACCGGAGGCACCAATAATTCCGATGTTGCCGCGACGCACCGCGTTGCCAAAACACAGCGCCGCACCGTTAATGATGGCGGTTCCGCAATCTGGCCCCATCATTAACAGCCCTTTTTCATGCGCCAGCTGCTTAAGCGCCAGCTCGTCCTCAAGAGAGACGTTGTCAGAGAACAGCATCACATTGAGGTTATTTTGCAGCGCCTGACGCGCTTCACGCGCGGCAAACAGGCCATTGACCGAGATCACCGCCAGATTGCTGTCAGGAACATGCTTCTTCGCGCTGGCAAGCGTGGCATAGTGCGCTTCATGCTGGCCACCCTGCTCTTTATGCGTAAACAGATCGTCAATCGCCACCAGCGTCTGGTCGTTCGCCGCCTCGCTGGCACCTTTAATGACAATCATCAGATCGCCACTTTTCGCCTCTTCCAGCTCAGGCGTCAGCAGGCCGAGATTCTTCAGCACGCCCTTATTCATTTCTGTCGCCATAGCCACGAATGCCTGCTCAACGCCATCGAGCTTATTTGCGCGCGTAGAGATAGACATCAGTGAGACAGAATCAAAATACGTGTTCTTTTTAACAACTATCCTGATCGACATAATTCCCTCCGGACCTGTGGCTCAGGGCGCAGGCATCCGCCATGCCATACAGCATGTCGCAGCCAGAACTTGAGCCAGGTAATGACTCCAACTTATTGATAGTGTTTTATGTTCAGATAATGCCCGATGACTTTGTCATGCAGCTCCACCGATTT